>NZ_JBFTMA010000361.1:0-7005 GCF_056396725.1 Bacillus sp. 05T31 | reverse complement strand
GTCTTATGCCATTACTTAAGTAACTAATTATATAAGAGGTTATTATCCATTTTGGTAAAAATGGATAATATATATTAGAATGAAAAAGAAATCAATTTCCTTTTTTCGCTGAACGAAGAGGAAATTTCATTAGAATGTATAGACAACTACTTGTGTGTATATTAAGATGGAATTAGGCGAATAAGGTAATAATAATAAGTAGGTATTTCATGGGAAAGGGTCGATGAAAATGAAAACGCAAGTTGTCATCAATGCCGAAATTTATACAGGTAAAGAAGTAGTGGAAAACGGATTTATTCGTTACACAGAAACAGTTAAAGAAATTGGTTTGATGGCTCAATATGTATCACAAGAAAATGAAACTGTGTTAGATGTGGCAGGAAAGATTGTGATTCCAGGTATGATTGATGTTCATATTCATGGTGGATACGATATTGATGCGATGGATGCAAATAGCGATGGATTAGTAACTCTTGGTAAAGAAATGTTAAAAGAAGGAGTTACAACTTACTTCCCAACAACAATGACACAAGCTCCAGAAGCGATTGAAGCGGCGCTAAGTGCTGCGAAGGAAGCGAAAGACAAAGGAGCACATTTCGAATATATTCACCTAGAAGGACCATATGTTTCAAAAAAACGTGCGGGTGCACAACCACTTGAACATATTGTTCCTGCGAGTATCGAGCAATTTAAACAATGGCAGGAAGCAAGCGGTAATCTAATTAAATTAGTAACATATGCACCGGAAGAAGAAGGTGCGTTAGAGTTTGAACAGTATCTTGCTGAAACAGGTGTTGTTGGCACAATGGGGCATACAGATGCAATTGATGCACAACTGAAAAATAGAAACATTACACATGCAACACATTTATACAATCAAATGCGTGGATTACATCATCGTGAACCAGGAGTTGTTGGTCATGTGTTATTAAATCCAGATGTAATGGTTGAAGTAATTACAGATGGTATTCACATTCACCCTGATATGGTGAAATTAGCATATAAATTAAAAGGACCGAAAAAAGTAAGTGTCATTACAGATGCAATGCGTGCAAAAGGTCTTGAAGAAGGATTATATGAGCTTGGCGGACAGCCAGTACATGTAAAAGATGGCAGTGCCCGATTAGAAGATGGAACGTTAGCTGGTAGTATTTTAAAAATGGATCAAGCTTTCCGAAATGTAATTGAATTTACAGGATGTTCAATCGAGGAGGCAGTGTTAATGACATCAGTTAACCAAGCAGAAGAATTTGGATTAAATAATAAAGGTGCGTTAGCGGTAGGTAAAGATGCAGACTTTGTTGTTATGACTGAAGAATTACATGTATATGATACGGTTCGTTTAGGAATTCATATGAAGGAAGGGAAGTAATTAGATGAATATTCTTGTTGTAAAAACTCCAGAAGAATTAGCAGAAGCAGGTTATAAGTTAATTAAAGAGGTTGTAAAATCAAAAGAAAATCCAACTTTAGGAATGGCTACAGGAAGCTCTCCATTAGGTATTTATGCAGAAATGCGAAAAAATAAACTTGATACAAGTCATGCAACCACTGTAAACTTAGATGAGTACGTAAATTTACCACACGAAGATAAAAACAGCTATCATTATTTCATGCAAGAACAGTTGTTTGATCATCTTCCATTTAAACAAACTTATGTACCGAATGGGATGGCAAGTGATTTAGAGGAAGAGTGCAAGCGTTATGAAGGCATTCTAGTAGCTAACCCAGTTGACTTACAGATTCTTGGAATCGGTGAAAACGGTCACATCGGATTTAATGAGCCAGGAACACCATTTAATTCTCCAACTAACATTGTAGAATTAACAGAATCTACACGCCAAGCAAACCTTCGCTTCTTTGAAAATGAAGAAGATGTGCCGACTCATGCGATTACAATGGGAATTGGAAGTATTATGAAAGCGAAACAAATTCTACTTGTTGCTATGGGATCTAAAAAGGCAGAAGCTATTAAAGAATTATTGCAAGGTGAATATAGTGAGGCGTGTCCTGCTACAGTTTTACAACGTCATCCGAATGTAACCGTAATCGCAGATCCAGAAGCTCTATCTTTATGCAGTGAGGCGATTGCTGATGAACATCGACAAGTATTCACCATTTCCGATTTATTATCAGATTCAAGAGTGGGTGAAACAGCTAATTGAGGAAGGCGAATGGAAGCCGGGAGATAAAATTCCATCTGAGAATGAACTTTGTGATAAGTTCGAAGTGAGTCGTATGACAATCAGACAGGCGATTAATAACTTAGTGGAACAAGGTTATTTATACCGGAAACGTGGGATTGGAACGTTCGTCCAACTTCCGAAAGTGGAGCAAAAGTTGCAAGGAATGACGGGATTCACAGAAGATATGATTTCTCGTGGTATGAAACCGAGCAGCCAGTTATTAAGTTTCCGCCTAGTTCCAGCTACTGCTAAAATAGCAGACCGGCTGAGAATACAAGAGGGAGAATCGGTTTATGAAGTGAGGCGTACGCGCTTAGCTGATGACGAACCGATTGCATTTGAGACGACATATTTGTCGCCAACTCTTGTGAAAGATATTAACGAAGAAATATTACAACAATCTTTATATGAACATTTAGAGAAAAAACTGGGCTTTAAGCTTGTTCGTGCTACTCAATCAATTGAAGCTTCAATTGCAACGGATAATGAAGCTGAACATCTGCATATTCCTAAAAAGGCGCCTGTACTTGTAATGCGTCAATGGTCATATTCAGAAGGTGAGTTACCGTTAGAGTATGTGAAATGTATTTATCGTGGGGATCGTTACAAGTTTATTACGAACATCGCACGTAACAAGTAATATATTTCAGTTTGTGAAGTACAGTGAACTTTGATGTTTTCAACATGTAAAGAAATAAAAATACGACTCATCCTTATAAGGATCGAGTCGTATTTTTATTTGCTTCTTCATTATAAACAAGTACTTGGTTAACGGCATCTTTGACAGCATCTACTACATAGTGAGCGTGCTCTTTTACCGCATCATCAGCTTGAGACATAGCAAAACTATGAGGAGTTAAGGAAAACATTGGAATATCATTGTAAGAATCCCCTATGCATGCAACCTCCTCTGGTTGTATTTGAAACTCTTGTAATAAAACAGAAATAGCAGAACCTTTACTAATATTTGGTGGCATTACATCTAAACATTGTTCAGCTGAAATGAAAGTACTAACTTTTCCATGGAATTTTTCATCGATCTTTTTTTGAAGGAGTTGTAAGTTTTCTTTTGTTCCACCGATAGAAATTTTATTTGGAAAAATTGTATCATCGATTTTCTGTAATAAATTTGGTTCTTCGACAGAAGTCATTGCTACTTGTTTTTCGAGTTCATGAATAAAAGGTGTCTTTTCTTCAATATAGTAATTATGCTCATCACTTACATAACGGAAATAAGGGTCTTGATTTGTCATAGCTAGTAAATCAGGAAGAATGCTGGAATCAAAATTTGCGGATAATAGTTGCTTATTTTCATTAGTGTATACAAACACACCATTTACACTAATACGATGGAAATTTGTATTTACAGCTTTCATTAAGTCTGCGATTTCATTATCAAGTCGTCCAGAAGCGAAGCAAAGAATAACATTTTGCTCAGCAAGACTGCGAAGTGCCGCAACATCCTGTTCATCAATCAGACCTCCATGCTGCATCATTGTACCGTCAATATCACTTACAAACATTTTAATCATGTTTATCTCCTTTCTATGTACAGTTGCTCTTACATTATACGCATCATATACAAACATGTCTAAAAAATGAATTTTTATCAAATGGTAGATGTTTTACATTGACGACAAAGAAGAATGTTCTGTAACATAAAAGTAGGCTATTTAAGTACGAGGGTGGTGTTATATGAGTAATTATCTAGAAATTAAAAAAGTTTTAAATAATAATGTCATCATTGCTAGCCATCCTGAACACGAGGAAGTAGTAGTGATCGGTAAAGGAATTGGATTTGGAAAAAAGGCTGAAGATGTGACTTACAATAGATAATCCTTTTTTAGTTGAAACGAAAATGCTATATCCAGAGGAATATGAAATTGCTGAAGGAGTTGTGAAACTTTTAAATTCTCGTTTGCAAATTACATTGCCAGAAGGAGAAGTWGGCTTTATCGCACTCCATATTTATAGCTCGCTTACAAACTCTGATTTATCTTCTGTTAATCAAAATTCTCGTCTTATTGCACAACTTGTGTCTTTAATTGAGACAARCCTACAAATTACATTAGACCAAGAAAGCATTCATTATTTACGCCTTATTCGCCATTTACAATATGCTATTGAACGGGTGAAAAAAGGAGAAAAAGTAGAAGAAGCACAAAGTTTTGCTGATTTATTAAAATTAGAATATCCAGTTTGTTACAATTTGGCGTGGAAGCTAGTCAAAGTAATGCAGAACGAATTACAACTTCCTGTTTATGAAGCGGAGAGTATTTATTTAACGATGCATTTACAACGATTAGTGAAAGCAGAACATGTGTAAAAAGACATATATTTTTGTCTAAAATGAAAACGTTAAAAAAAATGATTGAATCGCTTACAATAGTTATGTATAATAACTATTGCAAAGTTATACAAAATTCGACAAACACATTAAGGTAAATAACGAAAACGTTTGCTTTRATTATAGTGAACTTATACGTAATCCTATTTTTGACACGTGTTACTGATTCGATCAGGCATGAGTGGAGAAAAGTTGGGAATGTAAGCTAAAGAAAGGGACATACTACCCTTTGTATAGCTATCGTTCTATCTTTTTTTCCTCATGCCTTTTTGGCGTTTGTCGAAAAGTATCAATATAGATAAGAGAGGAAGGGTTTCCATGTTTAAGAAGATCTTTGGTGTTCTTCAAAAAGTCGGAAAAGCGCTTATGCTTCCAGTAGCGATTTTACCGGCAGCAGGTATTTTACTTGGATTTGGTAATGCATTTCAAAATCCACAACTAACAAATGTTATCCCTGCTTTAAAAGCAGATTGGTTCGTAATGGTTGCAAAAATTATGGAACAATCTGGCGATATTATTTTCGCTAACCTTGCGCTATTATTCGCAGTTGGGGTAGCAATCGGTTTAGCTGGTGGAGACGGAGTAGCTGGTTTAGCAGCGTTCGTCGGCTACTTAATTATGAACAAAACGATGAGTGTGTTCTTAGAAGTAGATAAACTAGTGAAAGTAACAAGCACTGGAACAGATCCAGTGAAAATTGGATTTTCAGATCCAGCATATGCAAACGTATTAGGAATTCCAACGCTGCAAACAGGAGTATTTGGTGGGATTATCGTCGGGATAGTAGCGGCATATTGTTATAATAAATACTTCAACATTGAATTACCATCATACTTAGGTTTCTTTGCAGGTAAGCGTTTCGTACCGATCGCAACTGCAACATTCTCTTTAGTGGTAGGTATTATCATGTGCTTCATTTGGCCATACATTCAGGGTGGCTTAAATACGTTCTCACATCAAATGATTGATGCAAATAGAACGATAGCAGCATTTATATTCGGTTTAATCGAACGTTCATTAATTCCATTTGGATTACATCATATTTTCTATTCACCGTTCTGGTTCGAATTCGGTCAGTATACAAATGCAGCTGGCGAATTAATCCGTGGTGACCAAAAAATCTTTATGGCACAGTTAAAAGACGGCGTAGAATTAACAGCAGGTACATTTACAACTGGTAAGTATCCGTTCATGATGTTCGGTCTTCCAGCAGCAGCTTTAGCAATGTACCATGAAGCACGTCCAGAAAATAAAAAATTAGCAGCTGGTATTTTAGGATCTGCTGCATTAACATCTTTCTTAACAGGTATTACAGAACCGCTTGAATTTTCATTCTTATTCGTAGCACCAGTATTATTCGGAATTCATGCAGTATTCGCTGGTCTATCATTTATGACAATGCAAATTTTAGGTGTTAAAATTGGTATGACATTCTCTGGTGGTTTAATTGACTTCATATTATTCGGTGTACTACCAGGTCGTACRGCATGGTGGTGGGTAATTATTGTTGGTCTTGTACTAGCAGTTATTTACTACTTCGGATTCCGTTTCGCAATCCGTAAATGGAACTTAAAAACACCTGGTCGTGAAGTAGCGAATGCTAATGAAGGCGCAGGGAAAACAGAAGCAGGAGAACTTCCACGTGAAGTATTAGTAGCACTTGGTGGTAAAGAAAACATTGCTTCGTTAGATGCTTGTATTACTCGTTTACGCGTTCAAGTTAACGAACAAAAAAATGTAAATAAAGACCGCTTAAAAGAGCTTGGAGCAGCCGGTGTACTTGAAGTTGGAAATAACATTCAAGCTATTTTCGGACCGAAATCTGACACATTAAAATCACAAATTCATGATATTATGTCAGGTCGTACACCTCATGTTGAAAAAGAAGCGCCTGTAAAAGTGGAAGAAGCTCCTCAACAGGTTGATGAAAATGAAACAATCGTTTCACCAATTGAAGGGAAAATCTTACCGATTACAGAAGTACCTGACCAAGTATTCTCAGGGAAAATGATGGGAGATGGATTTGCGATTGAGCCAACAGAAGGAACAGTAGTTTCTCCGGTTAATGGTGAGATTGTAAATGTATTCCCTACAAAACATGCGATTGGTATTCAGTCTGAAGTAAGGTTTTTCATTAAGTGGGAGAAGGATGAGTACTTCATCGATTGTTGTATGTAACCAGTGATTTGTAATAGGAACAGGTTTTGATAACGGGATTTTTATCATATGACCATCTTTCGGAACGACATTTAAGTTTTTAAATGGACCAGTAATTGATTTTGCGTATTGAACTGCTTCTTTTTGAATGGCTGAATCTAAAGATTGTTTTTGGACCACCATTTCTTTTTTACAATCAAATACTTCAATTTGTTTATTTGTATTTGCGAATGCATTTGTTGATAATAAAAAGAAGAGAAGAGTAATGACTCCTATTTTTTTGAACATGAAACAACACCTCACACTTACTATACC
>NZ_JBFTMA010000360.1:0-5126 GCF_056396725.1 Bacillus sp. 05T31 | reverse complement strand
ATTATGCAGTTCGCTGTAATCAGAAACTTTAGTCACTGTAGGTTTCTCGCCGTCACGTTCAAAGGCGTTAATATTCTTTCCTTCCGGTACGAGATAGCGTGTGAATTCAATAATCGGTTTTGTTGATCGATAGCTACGAGTTAAGTTGATGCCGTTTGTTTCATCTGGTCCGTATAAGCTAGTAAGTGTATTGAAATTCACTGCTTC
This sequence comes from Bacillus sp. 05T31, assembly GCF_056396725.1. Lineage (NCBI taxonomy): Bacteria > Bacillati > Bacillota > Bacilli > Caryophanales > Bacillaceae > Bacillus > Bacillus sp. 05T31. The sequence goes on along the minus strand of NZ_JBFTMA010000360.1, from coordinate 4,919 downwards.
ACTCGCATGGGCAAATATTGCTTGGTTAAAGTCTCCGAGCACTGTCATTTTTGCGGCAGGGAAGAGACGTTTTAAAAACTCGAACTGAAACGGAGAATAATCTTGTGCTTCGTCTACGAGTACGTGTTTAATTGATCTGTTCGTTTGGAAGCCTTCAATTAATTCTTTTAAAAGTAAAAATGGAGTCGCATCCTCGTAATGTAGCTTTCCTTCATCAAGCATGTTCACAGTTAATGAGCAAATTTCGTCCCATTCTTTAGGCTTTTCTCCAGTAACCCATGATGCATCTGTGAAGAGTTGTTTATATATGCCTGTAAAATTGATAAAACGTAGTGTTTGAACGCCTTTACGTAACGGTTTTAATTTTTTACGGACAATCATACGACCGAGTACTTTCGTTTCTTTTTCATAATCATTAAAGGAGTTGTCATCAAACTCGCCTTTTTTCTGTAAGTATTTATAAGCTTTTTGATACTCATCTTTACTAAGTAGTTCAATTTCTTCTTCTACCCAAGGCTTTTTCAGTTCTGTTTTTTCAATTGTGTCTATTTGTTTGTTTAGCCAATCCGTTAACTTCTCRATTCKATTATGGAAGCGGAGGGAGGAATCAGTATTATAAAATTGCTCTGTAATTTCTTTAGCAGAGGCAATCAGTTTTCCTCTAAATTTCATTCCTCTAACTGACGTTTTACCACTACCAGCAGCTCCTTGCACGATAAGTAGTCGGCCTTCATCGTGACGGATAATTTCATTTTGCTCGCGCTGGATAGTAGCAACGATACTTTGCATATGTTTGTTYGTWCCTTTTCCGAGCGCTTGTTGCAGRATTTCATCKCCAATTGTGAGGCTCGTATCGAACATGGAATCAATCTCGCCATTYTGAATAATATATTGTAATTTYTTCTCCACATTRCCGCRGATTACGCCTCCTGGTGTGCTGTACTCAGCCGGTCCTGGTGGATAATCGTAGTAAACACTTGAAATTGGTGCGCGCCAATCGTATATAAGAAAGTTTTCTCCACTTGCATCGGTAAGTGTAGCCACCCCGATATAAATTTGTTCTGCGCCAGATTCGCCTTCTTCTTTGAAATCAATTCGTCCGAAGTAAGGTGCTTTATGCATACGGCGTAGTGCGGCAAGTCGATTAAAGGTGTGCTTATGGGTGATTTGTGTTACGGCTAGTGACTGAGCTTGTTGTCTTAAGTTGATAACTGTTTCAAGATAATCGTCAAAAGTATCAGTGTTAACTTTAACATCATCCCAGAAGTGTTTACGAATGTTGATTACTTCTGCCCGGCGTCTGCCAGTTTCGCTTTCCAGTTTATCAATTTGCTCCGTAATCGTTTCTATTACGKTATCCAATCGTTTTTGCTCTTGATCAAGTTTTTTGTTCATACGTAAGCACTCCTTTAAAAGTGAAAAATAGAGGTTGACTGAAGATGTGTTTTGGTGTACAATTAAGATACGGATAAATACATTCTTTTATTTTTAGTGAATGCGTTTCTGTACTAATTTAACATAGTTTTTTAATTTAATCAATGATAATAAGATAAACCTTGGTTTCGTGCTGTACGAAATCAAGGTTTTTTGTGTTGAATGGAGTAAGATGGGGGAGTATATCGATTTATCGGTAAAAAACTACTACAAAATAAAAAAGCTTGGGGCTACCCAAGCTTTTTTCACTTCATTATTTCTTTGCGTCTTTTTTATCGTCAGCTTTTGGTTCTTCGAAAAGATCTTTCAAATCTTTATCGTCAACTTTTACGTCAGCTTTTTTGATTTCTTTCATCATAAGATCGTTCATAAATTGAGCATCTTGTGTTTTCTTTTGAACAAGGTCTTTTTTGATGTCGCCTTTTACTTCATCAAATGGTTTTTGTTCTTTAATATCTGTTACTTTAATGATGTGGTAACCGAATTGTGATTTTACAGGTTCGCTTACTTCATCTTTTTTCATTTTATAAGCTGCGTCTTCGAATTCTTTAACCATTTTACCAGCAGTAAAGTAGCCAAGGTCTCCGCCTTTTTCTTTTGAACCAGTATCTTCAGAGTATTGTTTCGCTAAATCTTCGAAAGATTTACCTTGTCCAAGCTCTTCTTTAACTTTTTTCGCAGTAGCTTCATCTTTTACAAGAATGTGGCTTGCTTTAATTTCAGGCTTGTAGTTTTCTTTTAGCTCTTTATCAGTGATTGTTTTTTCAATTGCTTGTTCTTGAGCTAATGAAGCGCGAACGCCATTTTTAACTGTTTCTTCTTTAAGGCCTTGCTGTTTCATTAGTGTATCGAATTGGTCACCGACTTGCTTTTTCATTTCATCGTACTTTTTGTCTACTTCTTTTTCGTCGACTTTGTAGTTTTTAATAAGTACTTTTTCCATAACCATGTTATTTAGTACTTGTTTACCAGCTTGTGTCTTCATTTGATTGTAGAACTCTTCTTTAGTGATGTCACCAGCTTTAGATGTAACAATTTTGTCTGATGATGATGATGTTCCACATGCTGATAATGCGATTACACTTGTTGCGGCTAAGGCAAGCATAGCTTTCTTCATTCAATAAACACTCCTACTATTATGTATTTTTAATTTATCCCATACGAATGAAGAAACTCCTTATGATAGGTTATTTTCGTTCATAAGAACCTGATTAAGTCTCACTGATGTCTTTGCTTTTTTTATATGTAAAAGCACGCTTAACAGGACTTACCGAGGCTTTAGGATAAAGTTTAGATGCGTGTCGTTTATTTCATAGTATAAGCAATATGTACAAAATTTAATATATCATATTTCGACGGGTTTTCCTATTGATAAAGAAATTTTAACCAGTTTGTGTCAGATTTTGAAAGGGTACCATATTGGGCACATGTCGCATATACAGAAAAGAGGAGGGGATGGGGGATGAATTCAAAACTTATTTTATTACTTGTACTGTTTATTTTATTAGTTATAGTAGGTATAATTTGCTTATAGAGGAAAAAAATGAGGAAGGGGCTTCCTTCCTCACTTTCCATGAAATATAATTTCTACATAACTAGAAATTAATAGAATGGTAATACATACATTAATAACTCGAAAGACACCGGGCTGGCGGCTCGCAGATATTTGTTTTCGCTCACACAGTGTATGTGTCATGAAATTCGTGTAAAATATAACAAGAAGTGCGAATGCAACAAAAACAACGGTTATAAGAGTCATGAGGCGAGACCTCCTTTTGGCTAAAATACATATACTTTATATATTGTATCATACGATATTTTGTTCGTGTTACAAAATTCAGAAATAGAAGACTTTGTGTTAGGAAGCGAGGGAGAAAATGGACGTTGTAAGAAGACTAGAACAAGCTGAATACTACGTAGACCTACTATTTAAAATGATTGATGAAGAAAAGTGTCCATTTTATTCTTTAATCATAAAGAAAAAAGCTCGTAAAAAAGACATTGAACGTATACTAAAACTTTGTGAAAGACTGAACGAACAGTGTGTAGTGGAGAAAGCAGAAGGCCTTCTATTGTTTGATGCGCTATTAGATCAATTTGAAAAAGCGCTTCCACATCAGCTCGAAGTACACGAAACTGCGGAAGCGCTAGCAAAACAGGGCTTATTTGTGCCACTTATGAATGAATTCTTACGCATGATTGCGAAAGGATAAATAGATTATTTCTTAACTAACTTTTGATCGGATTCCGTAAAGTTCTCCTCGATATCTTCTAATGATTTCTCAAAAATATCGATGAAGTCTTGTCCGTAAATATTACGCAGGATTGCAATCAGTTCGATATTTTCTGGGAACTTACCGTAAAAATTACGAAGTTCAAGTGCCCCATTAAAAACAGAATTATTTTCAGGATCATACTCCTCCATTAAGCGAAGTAGTAATTCTTCCCCTTTGTCTGTAATTTCAATGTACGTATTTCGTTTATCATCTTCTTTTTTTGAGAATATAAGATAGCCACGTTCTTCAAGCTTTTTAGAGAAGTTAAACGCCGTTGATACGTGCATAACTCCAAACTTAGCAATCTCAGAAATAGAAGCCCCTTTTAAATGATAAGCGATGGTTAAAATGTGATGCTCATTAATGTTTAAATCGTAAGGTTTAATCCACTGTTGCCAATCTTTCTCTACGCATTTCCATAACGCTTTCGATAATTGAGCAATACGTTGGCTGAAAATCATCGCTTCTTTTACCGAGTAATTTTTTTCTCCACTTTTCATTTACTCACCCACTTTAACATTCTTTTTTCATTATTATCTATTATGCCAGTAAAATAAAAATTAATAAAGTCTTTTTGTGAGAATTGTGAAAATTTTTCGGAAAAATAACATTCTATACAAATCATGCATAACTATGGAAGCGTTTTATGAGTCAAGAATACATGTGTTGTCTTTACATGTTAAGGGATAACATATATTGTAAATGCATAAAAACACGGCATATCTATGTGATATGCCGTGTTAAGGTCAATTCGTATGAAAAATATTTGTTATATGCAAAAAACTAAGCAGGAATATGTTTACGCTTTTTCTGGAACGGCTTCTTGTAGTTTCTCAATTGACTTTTGAATGTCTAAAATTTCTTTTTCAATATGTCGTTTGTTTTGAGAAATATCTTGTTTCCAGTTAGAAAGCGTGTCATGCATATCGTCTTTTAGTTCTTGGAATACTTCTTTACCTTCTGAAGCAGTTTCAACGATTTGACGCTTTAATAACTTCGTATCAGCTGTAATATCAGCTAATGTTTTTTTAATATCAGTTCCTTTTTCTTTCAGCTTACCGCGCATAGCTTTACCAGAAGAAGGAGTTGAGAAAAGAACGGCTAGTCCAGCAACTGCTCCGCCGCAAAGTACACCTGTAATAAAGGATTTAGCTTTTGACATAAAAGGAAACCTCCTTATTTTTCGTTCGTATTCATGATGTATAAAAG
>NZ_JBFTMA010000359.1:0-4250 GCF_056396725.1 Bacillus sp. 05T31 | reverse complement strand
GACAGGAAACTGGATACTAATTTTATAGCGTGCAATATCGAATTACCAATAAAAATGATTCGTTTAGTATCCATTTTCTTGTCCTAAAACAATGATAGGAATAGAAGTATCTACTATCTTGTATAAAAAGTTTCCATTTTCTTGTCTTTCTACAATGTCGTTGTACAATAGGAGGGGAGCTTAACCTACAATCCTTCCAAGTGTTCGTTAAATTCCGATTTAACGTAAACAACAATTGTAGGAATCTAAAATTTTCATTTATCTAATCTAACAAGAGAGAGTTTTTATATACCAATTAGATTAGAATTTAAACTATGTATTTTTTATATAATAAAATTAAAGATGAAATGAATAATACATAACATTTATAACCACTACAGCAGGGAAAATAATAAAAGTTCAGCAATTTTGCATTGCTGAACTTTTATTATTTATTTTTTCCTATTCTGCCTAAGCTATCTTTAATAGTTGTTTCTCCAAGCTGTGTGTATAATAAGGCCGTATCTTGGCTGGTATGCCCAAGTTGCTGCATCACTTGTAAYGAGTCTTTTTCCTCCATATATAATTTATTTGCCAGTGTATGTCTTAATTTATGAGGAGACATTTTTTTACCATAAGCCTTAGTATATTTTTCTACTATATCTTGGATAGCCCTAACCGAAAGAGGCTGTGCAGTATGTTTATACTTCGATAGAAACACATTTTTTAATTCCTTCCCTGGAGTATATTTGTTATTTCTAATTTCCATATACTTTTCAAGATCATTCAATGCAATTGGGGTAATCCATACAGAATCTTCTTTGTTTCCTTTTCGTATTACATCAATTAGTCTTTCTTTTAAGTTTATATCTTCCATACGAAGATCGGCCAATTCACTTACACGAATACCACTACCAAGAAAGAGAGAGAGAATAGCTACATCACGATCTTTATCTCTTAGGAAATAGAACAATTGATGTTTTGTTAAAGCTTTTTCATGTTCAAACTTAACATAATTTAAAAATTCTTGATCGTCATCATTATGGAATATTTTAGATCTCATACGCTTCGCACGGGCGTTTAATGTTTCTTTATCTTTATGTATTTCAATTTTAGCCATTACATTTCTATAAAAATAGCATTCTCCATCTTCATCTTCTGAAAGGGAAGTAAGATACTTAAATAAAGATTTTAAAGCTGAAATTTTTCTGTTAACAGAGGAATTTTGCATGTTTTGTTGTAGTTTTAGAAATCTCATAAAGTTCTCAATATCTTTTTTCCTTAAATTCTCCAAATCAGAGAAGGATATGTCTTTAATGGACTTAAATTCAATAATTTGTTCAGATAATAGCCAATTAAAGAAGACTCTAAAATCATATACATAATTCAGTAGGGTGGAGGGAGAGGCATCATGCAATTCCTTGTACTCCACAAATTCTTCTATGTAAAATGGCATTTCATTTAAATTTTCGTATAATTTCTTACGATGTACGGATTTTTGACGTTGTTTGCTGTAATCCATAAAAATCACCTCATATATACTATAACAGAAAAATGATACGAACACAAGTTCGCGTTAAATTCAATTTTTACACAGACTTATTTACATAATTAAATTATGGATTACTAAAATGCGTGCAAAAATAAATAGGTGATATTGTAATTGTTCTAGTATTAATTATAGAGAACCAAACTATAAATTTGTATTACGCTATAAAAACAGGTGAAAAATCTACATATAACTGTATATACAATGAAATTGATTAAATATATACAGAGCACATTAAAAATTGTTTACAGAGCGTTATAAAATGTGAATTGCTTAAATTAATTATAGTTAATCAGGTCAACGTAAGATAAACTTGTGTAAATTAATATGTAATTGTTTATATAGATTCTTTATGTGTAAATCGGCATTTGATTATTATTATATAACTTCAAAGCAATACACTAAAATTCATGGATATAGGCTCGAAATCCCTAGATGCTATATTATATTTTTAAAAGACTCTCTTATTGTTCGTAAAATTGGTATTTCGTGCGAAGTTGTAGARTGTTTRTTTTTCCCCCTTTTTATAATTCTTTTATGTTCATCCAACAAAATGCATCATGCACCTTTCATCAGTATGAATATCTTTTAGTTGCAGATACATTCACCTATACATTTTARTATTGATTACATGGTTACTTATAGGGTATAGCTAGCATATAAATACATGTTAAAAAAATTTCAATGCAATACGGGTAACTTTAACCACTTAAGACTAAATAGGTTGTGCTTTACCCAAAACTTAATTGTTTTTATATTGAAAAAGAATGTTTCCTATAGTCCTGGAAAAAGTATTCTTTATTGTACTTTGTTTATGTGAACATACAGTGATTTTTAATTCTAATACAGATTTTAAAATATAACTTCGCAATTTCYCCTTCCGTCTCAATAAGATAAGAATTCTTTTCATTTTGAGACGGATTTTACTCCTTTTTTTCAAACATCTATAATATCTCTTATGTAAACTAAATATAAGTAAGTAAACAATTTTTCTTTTTGAATGCGCTTCCGTGTTTTCTATTGTGGTAATCCACACAGATTGTTTCTAGATTATCTATATCTAATACAAGTGTTGAATGATGTTCGAGTTCTTTTATATGATGGATAACGAGTTGCATCTTCTTATGCTTCTGTTGTTTGGCTTTGTATTCATTCATAAAGCTTCCCCCTCCAACTAAGCAATATCAAATGTTAGAATGATAATCCATAAAGGTGTTAAACAAGTGATAAATACTAATGATACAAAACAAGCAGTCTTTTCTATCACATTATTAGATCCCTTCAGTCTATTMATTGGACTTAGAAACGTGAATAAACTTTGACCAATTTTGTTTTTCCACTCGTGGTTAGTATTGTGTCTTCTATTTTTAGCAAATGGCTTGATAATCGCCCAGATAATTATAAACACCGTAAAAAACGCTATAACTAACTCCAATAGGTCGCGCTCCCTTCAGGATAACTAACTGGTACGTTGGCATTTTTTGCATACTTAATAAATAGCAAAAAAAGCAAGTCTGCTGGAACAGGCTTGCTTTCTGATAGAGCTCTGACAACTCAAAAACCATTTCTCTATATTATTTAAAAATAGTAATTTATGAAAATTATTGCACTCACTTAATAGAGAAATTAAAGTCATGAACTCTTACATAAATATTTTAATGATTACTATAATCAATCATAAGAATTAAAACAACGCTATATAACACTAATTGAATTATTTTTAATGTACGTAATTTCATAATGCATCCCTTAAGGTACTGAATCAAAATATCCACTTAATTAACGAAGGTTGTATTTTTTACTTTCCAGTCTTCAAGTTTAATGCTAACCCAAAAACCATAGATACCTAGTGTAATAACTGTTAGAAGTAGCCATTTAATCCAGTTACCAAACAAGCCAACTGCTGAACCGTTAAATTTCATTCTATGCCCATCAACCACAGTATGGTTAATTTTCCAACCATAAACCATACACAACGCCCACGGATAGCAAATACCAAGCGTGAACACTGTAATAAGCGCTCCCAAGATACTCCAACCAATGAAGCTTAAAAGTCCACCATCAAAGAAAGACTGACGCCCCCATTTTGATTCTGGTCCATAGTTACTTCCTGCATTAACGTTTATGTTAATATTTTCTGCCATAAAACACACTCCTTTGCCAGTTTATCGTGATTAGCGCACGTATTTTATTCAATATAACCTTACATATTTTAGCACAAAAATGTTACTCCCATAAATTTTTTAAACGTTTAGTTATTTCATTTATACCAATAAACTCAAAAACTCCACTCAATACCGCTACGGTCTAAGAAAACAGCTAGAATAATAGCTTTGATTCTGTTTCTCTCTTTGCTAGATATATTAAGCAATTCATTTATTTCTTCCCACTTAAATTTCATTTTACTATAGAAGACATACGTTTCAGACAAATAAAAAACGAGTTTTACATACAACTCGTTTTTTATACCTTACCTTACTTTACTCATTCAAATATTAGCACGAGGTTCCTCTAACTCTCCCTTATTTCTCCAGTTAAATAAACTTTCAGACTTAGTCTGCTGCCCTGGTTTCACAAACAACATGGCCTCCATTGCAATAGCGGCCAGAATGGCAGCTACGAGGTTCTGGTGGAAAAACTTCAAAATATCTAAAAAAAGTCTTTCAGACTTGGACATACTGATACTATTACTCTAAAAAAGGATGTGATTGGTATGGAAAAG
>NZ_JBFTMA010000358.1:0-4253 GCF_056396725.1 Bacillus sp. 05T31 | reverse complement strand
GAAATGGCCTTGCAGCGTGCTGTGAACCGTTTAAACGTTTCTGATATGAAGTAARAAAATCCGTAAGGGCTCTGACCCTTACGGATTTTTTGTTATGGATATAAATTAAAAGAGGAAAAAAAACGCCTCTTTTTTAGGTAGGAGAGAGCATCCAGCCATGCATAGAAGCGGTCAGAGCCTTTTTCTGCCCCATGCCAAGTGAAAATCGAGAAATAAAAAGAACTGCAGGTTATCTCTTTGTTATATATAGCTATAAATTTAGATGGGGAAAAAACGCCTCTTTTTAGATAGGAGAGAGCATCCAGCCATGCATAGCTGTGTTTTATTTAAATGTCGAAACTGAAACTCAATTTAATAGATGGAATAGACTAACAAAATTGGTATAATTATATTGTTGTTTGTATAAGTAGAGAATATATAACAATTTATATTTCATAAAGGAGATGAGCAAATGATCGGTGAAATGAAACGAGAAGCATTGTACTCTTTAAAGGGAAAATGGGGACTAGGTGTTGGATCAACGATTTTACATATTATTTTAAGTTATGTTGTTTCAATGGCTGCAATGCTTATACTTTTAATTCCAGGAATTATTATATTTTTCTTAGTTGTTGGTTTAGCGGGTTCAATTGAAGAGGAAGCAATATCAGTCGGGGCAGGTATTACATTTGGAATTTTTTATTGCATAATGATCATTTTGAGTAATGCATCTTATGGTATTACATCATACGGTTATACGAATGTGTTGCTACAAATTAGTAAACGAGAAGATGCTAGAGTAGATTATTTATTTGAAGGATTTCGTGGCTTTAAAAGAATGATGAAAACAATGTGGGCTATGCTTGCTATTTTGTTATATACAGGTACGTGGATTCCGATGTTGTTACTAGGTGTATTCGCATTTTTTGGTGAGGAAGGGAATATATCGTTAACGATTGCTTTCTTTGTACTATTAGCTATTTCGATTGTTGTAATGATTGTGATGTATTTTTCGTATGCGATGACGTATTATGTTATGATTGAAAATCCAGATTATAGCGTTTCACAGGCGATGAAAGAAAGTAAGAACTTTATGAAGGGGCATAAACTAGATTTATTTCTTTTATGGCTTAGCTTCATAGGATGGGCTATTTTAGCGATTCTTACTCTTGGAATAGGATTTCTTTGGCTTAGTCCATATGTAGGTACAACGACAGCACATTTTTATCGCTATATTTCAAAAGGTGAATTGCAGTAGGTACGTGCTATACTAATAGAATTATTACGTATAGGAGGTTAGGCATGATTAGTGATTTAAAAGGAGAAGCGCTAGATTCACTGGAAGGGAAATGGGGATTAGGTGTAGGAGCTACATTACTTATTTGGATTCTTACGTCAGCTTTTAGTGTTAGTATTAAATTTATTTTTTCGCAAGTATGGAACTGGGGAGAATGGAATAGTTCGCTTTCAATAGAGATTATTACAATTTTTATAGTGGGTCCATTAACGCTAGGTGGCTATTGTTTAGCGCTACATATAATTCGGGAAAAAGAAGTTCGTATTGGGCATCTATTCAGCTGGTTTACAGAAGGTACAAAGTTTCTAAAGTCATTTTTAGTATATATACTAGTAAATGTTTATATTTTTTTATGGTTCTTGCTTTTTATTATTCCAGGCATTATTAAATCATTTTCTTATGCGATGACGTATTATGTTTTAAATGATCATCCTGAGTACTCATTGAACCAAGCTATTACAGAAAGCCGTCATATGATGGCTGGACATAAGATGGAGTATTTCATTTTATGTTTAAGTTTTATTGGTTGGTTTATATTAAGCGTGATTACATTAGGAATTGGATTCTTATGGTTAACTCCATATTTTTATACAACAAAAGCAGCTTTTTACGAAGAGATTGCAGAAGAATATTACGAAAAAAGAATTCCGACACTTTAAAAAACACCCAGTGTGAACTATTGGTTCATACTGGGTGTTTTTTGTAGAAATTTTATAAACTGTTTACTTGTTAGAGGTTTACTGAAATAGTAACCTTGCATGTATTTACAGTTGTTTTTTTGCAGAAACTTAAGCTGTTTTTCTGTTTCAATTCCTTCAGCAACGACAGAGAGATTTAAAGTATTTGCAAGGGAAAGGATAGTGGAAACGATGGCTCTTTCTTCAGGCCGATGATCGGCTAGTTGTGTAAATTCTTTTGGTACTTTTAATGTATCGATAGGGAAAATTGATAAATAAGCAAGAGAAGAGTAGCCGGTACCGAAGTCATCAATGGACGTTTGAATACCATATTCTTTTAATTGCTTTAGTCTCGATAATGTTTCTTTTTCATCAATCATCGCAATTCGTTCTGTTAGTTCAAGTGTTACATCTTTCGGGTCAATTTTAACGTCCTTTAGTATTTGTGAAATATTTTCGATTAATTGATTTTGTTGAAATTCTTTCGCTGATAAATTGACACTCATTTTTAAGTTTGTGTATCCAAAACGTTGCCATATTTTTAGTTGACGACAAGACTCTCGTAGCACCCAATGCCCAAGTGGGATGACCTGCGGAGTCTCTTCCACAATTGGAATGAACTCACATGGTGAAATGTCACCTAATAGTGGATGTTTCCAACGGATTAAAGCTTCGGCACCGATGATTTTATTCGTTGTAATGTCAACTTGTGGTTGATAGACGAGAAAGAATTCTTTATTTACTAAAGCAAGTGGTAAATCTTTTTCAATTCGAGCTTTTCGCTCCATTTTTTTATATAACTCTTTCGTATAAAGTGAGCTACCATTCTTTCCTTTATTTTTGGTTTCGTACATGGCCATATCAGCATGTTGTAAAATAGATAACGGATCTTCGCCTGCTTCTGGGTATATTGCAATCCCGATACTTGGCGAGATTTGTAAATGTTGATTTTCAATTTCGAATGGCTCATTCATAGATAGTACAATCATATCAGCTATTTTTTGTACATCTCTATCTTCTTTATAATCTTCTATAAGAATTGTGAACTCATCCCCAGCTAACCGAGCAAGTTTCATATTTGACGTCGATATTCGTTCTAGTCTTTTTGCTACAGCAATTAAAAGAAGATCTCCTACCCGGTGACCGAGAGTATCGTTAATAACTTTAAAACGGTCTAAATCGAGAAACATAACAGCAAAAGGTCTTTTCGATAGTTTTGCTCGTACAATTGCTCGTTCTAACTGCAGATGAAATGAACGGCGATTTGCAAGTTCCGTTAAAGTATCATGATATGCTAGGAAATTAATTTGCTCTTGTTGCTGCTTGCTTTCTGTAATATCTTTAATCATTAAATAGGCCCCAGAAATATGTTCCTTTAAAAAGATGGGAACAGCTGTAACATGTAAGTAGTAAATATCTCTATTTTTATGATATGCCCGTATTTCTAAAGAAATAGATTTCCCTTTTTTCACGTGATGAAAGGCAGTAATGATTTCTTCTAAATCTTCTTCATACATAAGTGAATAGTATGGTTGGTTTAATAATTCATTCGTTTGATAACCGAGTAAAGTAGTTCCAGCGTTGTTCACATTGAGAAAATTACCGTACAAATCTAATGTGAAAATTGGATCTGGATGATGCTCGTATAAAGATTTAAACATTTGTTGGTTATGATATAACTCATTTTTTTGTTCTACTAAATCTTCTGTACGTAGTTCGATTTGTTTCTCGAGTTCTAAGCTGAATTGCATTTGTGCTAGCAATAATATTTTATTTTGTCTTCGAACTAACATATGGCGTATGAGAACGAAGGCGAAAGTTACCATAAGTCCAATTACTACGATAGGTGCAAAAACATWTTCGACCAATATAAAAACAATAAGCATCACGACAGAAATATACGGTAATGATAATCGGATTGATTCACCAAATTGAGGCGTTAGTAATATTTGTTCTTGTTTTTCGGGCTCTTTTGTGTGAAGTATACAAGCGATTGCTACCAATAATAAGGTTACTTGATAGAATGGAGCAACTGTGAACATAGAGTGCTCAGGCTGGAAGTATTTTATATAAGCATAAATAGAATCCGTAGTAGCATACAAAATTAAAGCACTGCCAAGAAGAGCACCAACTTGCTTTGGTAGTAAGGATAATGGTCTGAATAAAAGGTTGATTCCTATTAAAAGAAAGAGTAGATCAGCCATTGGATACGTGAGTTGAACAAACATGTCGATATATGATGTTGTAAAAATATGAATGGTTCTTTCAATAAGTAAATAGTAGCTTAAAGTAAATTGAGC
>NZ_JBFTMA010000357.1:0-4255 GCF_056396725.1 Bacillus sp. 05T31 | reverse complement strand
CTCTTTATCTTCTTCAAAATAAGAATCCTCGAATGTGTGCTGTACGTAAAACAGCCAAATACCTATTGAACCTGCTATTAAGAATATGGAACCATGTACTAAAAGAAACGATTGCCATCCGAGTGTCCAGCAAAGTAACCCTACTAAAGCAACGATTAAAACATTCGTCAAATAGGTATTCATGCGTTCCTTCTTTCTAGCACCTTTTCTGTTAAATCTATTTTTAAGTAGGAAAACATAAATCGGACCTAACCCAAACATAACCAATGGATTGCGATATAAACGATATGCTAAACGGAGTCTAAATGGCGCTGCCAAATATTCATTCACTGTAAGTGTCCAAATATCTCCTGTACCTCGCTTATCCAAATTACCACTTGTAGCGTGATGAACGGAATGCTCATGCCCCCATTGATCAAACGGGAATAAAGTTAAAACACCCATACATGTCCCTACTATTCTATTTACACGACGGTTTTTAAAGAAAGAATGATGGGTACAATCATGAAAAATAATGAAAACCCGTGTCATAAATCCCGCGGCTAACACAGCTGGAACTAATGCTAACCAATAAGAAACGGACAAACTTTTATAAGCAAGGTACCATAAGATAATAAATGGCACTACCGTATTGATGATTTGCCAAACACTTTTTTTTGCCGTTGATTTTTCAAAAGGAGCAACTTGTTTTTTTAAATTTTTAGTATTTTGTAAGGTCATTTTTTCTAATTCCTTTCCTTTATGTTGCTAATTTGTATTATAACACATTATTAGTAGTAGGTGTTATACGTAGGTATAATAAATATTTTATACTATGAAAATCTCTTTTTTCTTACTCATTCCTTACAAATTACTTACGTCCAGAATAGCTTCTATTATAGGATAGAAGGAGCATTTGTGCCGGGAATTTCGAAGTTTTTCCCAATAAATATATTAATTAAAAAGAAACACAGAATTTTTCCACTTCTGTACTGCCCCGTTTCCACAATCAGAAGTGAACTGTCCCATAAGTCGGTGTCACCGACTTTGATATGCTCCTCTTAGTTTCGTAATGTTCACTTGTTGCAATTGATTTTACCGGAACTGGATCTATTTCATGAAACTAATCAAATTACATTTCAAATAAAAAACTAGTCTATTTTGAAAACTTCCCTCACTTTTATTCTATATAAAATGTAAAAATTTAATGTCCGTTTATTTAATTTCAAATCTATGATATATTCAAAATATTAATCAAACAAAGTTAATAAAATGAAACTAAGGGAAATTTATGAAAAACACATTTTATATTCATACTAAAATCATATGTTTTTAGTATAGAAAGGAGATTCAAAATTTGAATAAGAATTTAACCAAAATTACATTAATAAGCGGTATCGCTCTTATACTTTATCATTTTTTCAAATGGTATTTAGTTGAATTCCTTACCCCATTTGTTATGCCATTTCTTTCAATAATAGTTCATGGATTGTTTTTTTTAATATTAATTTTCACAATCATACATCTCATTAAATACAAAAATTGGAAACCGTTAATTATTCAACTAATCATAGTAATTACTTGGATATGTATACCATTTAATGAAATTTATATAAATTTAGATTTTATTATCTATAAAGAAGACCGTGAAAAAGTTATAGCACTTATAGAACATAAAGAGTTAACTCCTAATGTTCATTATGATAGTAGACAAATTCATTTACCTAAACAGTTTGCATCCACTTCCAAAAACGGTGGGGATGTAATTATTCAACAAAATAAAAATGGTATTTCTGTTTTCTTCTTTACTTATCGTGGTATATTAGATAATTTTTCAGGATTTATTTACACACCAAATGATACTAGACCAAACAAATACGACTTTAATAATGAATATAAAGACATCACAAAAATAGAAAAAAACTGGTATTATGTCACATCACATTAAAGAACACAAAATTTTCTTTTAATTACATTAAAAACATACCGTATTTATAGAAAKGGAMTGCTTGTATACTATATACTGATCTGTACTGCATTCCCTAATTAGGCCCGACACGAATTMTTGTCGTATTAGCTCGTTCAAGGTGATGCATTTTTTTTACAAGTGATACATCTTTTTTATCATATACGTCGCTTTAACACCACTCAATATAGGGGTTGCTGTTTCAAATGACTCGAACCTTAACATAGGAGTAGCATAACACATCCATCAACTTAAGAATTTTCTCGTTTTGGATTATTTGTTTTTCTTAGCTTGATTGTGACAGGRCACTGCYAACAAAAAGCGATTTTCGTACACTAAGCGATCTTTTATATAAAAAAGCCGATTTCCTGTAATCTAAAGGATAATCGGCCGTGTTACTATTCATTTAATTGTAGTAGTTGAAGAAGTTCTAAAGGTATTATCACCTTAATTATTATCTATAAAACAATCCGTTTCTCAGTTTCTGAATCGAAATAATGAACTTTGTCCATGTTTAAACCGAGCTCTATATTTGATTGACTTTGCACATCTAAAGAAGTGTCTACACGAGCTACAAAAGATTGTCCATTTAAGTTGGAATATAGATATGTTTCTGCTCCCATTAATTCTGCTACATCAATAGATACCGTTACTTTTGTGTTATATGGTAAAGCCTCGATTGCTTTTCCATAATAAAAGTCTTCTGGACGTATTCCTATTATGATTTCTTTATTCGTATAGCCCTTATTTCGCAAGCCTTTCATCTTCTCTTCCAGCACTTCAATTTTCCACTTATCAATCATAACTGCATTATCTGTTAATACTCCTTTGAAAAAATTCATTCCAGGAGAGCCAATGAATCCTCCGACAAATACATTCTCTGGATTATCATGCACTTCTTTCGGTGTACCGACTTGTTGTACAATCCCGTCTTTTAGCACAACAAGGCGAGTGCCATCGTCATAGCTTCTATTTGATCGTGAGTAACTTTGTTCGGTTCCTTTTTTCATAAAGAGCAGTACTTTTTATTTTCATCTAAAATTTAAATTTACTTAACAATAAAAACAAGATTATAATAAATAAAAATTTATTGTTAAACGATAAATTTCATGTTAGATTAAATAGATAATTAATAAATGAGGTGCTTTATATGAAACAAGGATCAACACTCTTTTTAAAGACAGCTATTATTCTGATTGGAATCCCTGTTCTTGCTTTATGTATATTTTTAGTTCCTAACATAGGGAAATATGCAGCGGAATTGTTCCCGGATATTGCATTTATAAAATATCTTGTTTTAATCAATCTATATGCAACCGTGATACCTTTTTATTTTGCTCTATATCAAGCCTTTAAACTTGTAAGCTTCATTGACAAGGGTAACGCTTTCTCGAAATTATCTGTTAGGGCTTTAAAAAAGATAAAAAACTACGCAGTAACAATCAGTATTTTATATGTGGTAGGTATGCCACTCTTCTATCTTGTAGCAGAGAGAGATGATGCACCAGGTATTATTATACTTGGCATGCTCCTAATCTTTGCTTCAATGGTTATCGCAGTCTTTGCTGCCGTTCTCCAAAGACTTTTAAAAGATGCGATAGATATAAAATCAGAAAATGATTTAACGGTCTGAGGTGAATAACATGGCAATAATAATTAATATTGATGTAATGTTAGCTAAAAGAAAACTGAGTGTAACAGAGCTTTCGGAGAAGGTTGGAATTACAATGGCTAACCTTTCTATATTAAAAAATGGAAAAGCAAAAGCAATTAGAATTACAACTTTAGATGCTATTTGTAAAGCATTAGAATGCCAACCTGGGGATATTTTAGAATATCAACCTGAAGATACCGAATAAAAAAGAGTCCTTCTATTAATGAAGGACTCTTTTTATTGCTCATTACGGCGCAAAATTTATTTGACCAGTAAACAATAAGATAATCGCGATAATCCAAAATATAAAAAATGATGAGGACAATATTAATGAAATAATAGCTATCCCCTTCTTCTCTGTTTTTTTCGTCATTGTGATTATTGAAAGTATAATACCTACACCTGTAAGAGCAATCGTTACATAATCTCCAACTATATTTCCCGCATTCGCTATTCTCGTCGGAGTTATAAAAACGAATAAAAAACACACAATTCCGATGAGTAAAGATATATAGCTTATTATACTGTACTTCTTTTTGGGAACTATTTCGGTTTTCATAATACCCACCCCTTTTATATAGCTATGTGTTCATATTAGCATGAATAACCATAATTTGGTTAAAACAAAAAAACAGATACAGTGGAAACTTCCACTG
>NZ_JBFTMA010000356.1:0-4260 GCF_056396725.1 Bacillus sp. 05T31 | reverse complement strand
GACCTAAATTGTGCTTTACACGTTTAGTAAGACTTTCGTCATTAGATTTTTGGAAAGTACCCAATGCTGAAAGTAAATATTCTTCTGCACTTTCGAAATCACTTAAGCGAGTGTGTGCCATCCCTAAAGTATTCAAACAAGCAGCAGTTTTTAATTCATACCCTGAACTAATTGAAAATACTTCATTTGCCTTCGTAGCAAATTGAACTGCTAGGATTGGTTTCAATATGTGATAGTAATGAACTGCAAGCCAATAATTAAATTCAGCTTTTTCGATTTCATCATGCATGTACTCTAAATACTTTTCAGCTTCTTCAAATTGCATTCTTGCTTCACTATGGTTTGCTGTATTAGTAGCATAAATTGCTTTAAATAAATGATGATAGTACTCTAAAAATGTTTCTGTAGGCTCTTGTAATGGCTCAATTTTATCCAAAATATCTTTTGAACTATCCATATCACGAATTAGCAGATTATACCGTGCATTCAATAAAGCATAGTAGACTAATATTGTTTGGTCTTCCTTAATATTATTGATTTTATCTGCAATCTCTTCTTTTATTTTATTAGACTGTAATACACGTTGTGAAATTATAGCTTGATACCAGTCGTTTAATAATTTTGTGATTTCTTCTTTAGAAATAATTTCAACATTCATATACGCTACCCCCTTTTGTTAAATGTTACCACAACATACTTGTTTATATAAATGATTTTTCGAATATTAAAACTTGATAAACTTTTTTGAATACTTATATTAAACAATGTTAATTTCAGATTTATTGAACTACCCCCACTTTAAATAATTATCTGTTAATCTTACCAATCCAATTAGTACAACAGTTAACGTGATACACAGGGAAGATTTAATTGAATAGAAAATATATTTTGAATAACTTCCCTTAAAATTAGTATCAGTATCCCTCATTCCCTCGTCTACCGATTTTAATATCCGTATTCCTTCAAGTACACATATATGATTTGATTTTATACGAAAAACCATGAATTATTAAAAATTTAGTTTCAGATAGAATACGTAGACCATAGGAGTTGGTGTTTCTTAATCCAGAATACATTACTGGGTCTTTTTTTATTAGTACAAGATATAAATCGTCAGTTTTAACTATATAGTTGAGAAGGAATGCTTATAAAAAGAAGGAGGAGCATAATGAAATATCAAACAATATTTCCCTCATTAAAGAAATCTCTTTTTATCTTTATCCTTTCTTTCAGTATGTTAATTTTCACACTTCCTACCTCGACCTTTGCACAATCCAATAACAATGCAAATCCTGTTACAAATTACTATGTATCCCCAACAGGAAGCGACCTCAATCCCGGTACATTAGATCAACCTTTCGCTACCATTCAAAAAGCTGCTAATGTCGCAACAGAAGGAAGTACAATCTACATAAGAGGCGGAGTTTATAACCAAAAGGTTCGTGTCACTCATTCTGGTGCCTCAGGAGCACCCATTACATTTCAAAATTACCAGGATGAAAAAGTCATTCTAGATGGTTCTAAAGTCAAGTTAGAAGATGATGGGTTATTTACAATAGAAGACAAAAACTATATTCAAGTAAAAGGATTAGAATTTCGCAATTTAAAATCAACGAAAGTTAGCGAAACCCCTATTGGTATTTATATCACTGGAACAGGAAGTTACATTGATATTAGAAATAATTATATTCACCACATTGAAGCAAATGTAAAGAATGGAAATGCACATGGCATTGCTGTCTACGGTACTTCATCTAGTGCACAAAATAATTTAAATCATATTGTCATCGATAATAACGAAGTARCAAATTTGAAATTAGGATTGAGTGAAGCAATTGCTATCAATGGGAATGTAGATTCCTTTGAAGTTACCAATAACAAAGTACATGATAACAACAATATTGGAATTGTTCTGATTGGACATGAAGGCGTATCTCCAGTAGCTGCTTTAGATCAGGCACGAAATGGAGTTGTTCGTAATAACATTGTCCATCACAATTCATCCTTTAATAATACTAGTTATAATGAATATTCAGCTGATGGTATTTACGTGGATGGTGGGAAGGAAATTATCATTGAGCAAAATCAAAGCTATGAAAAYGAYCTTGGTATTGAAGTAGCCAGCGAACATGCAGGAAAAAGCGCAAGCCAAATTACTGTTAGAGAGAATACGATATCCAATAATATCATGAGTGGTATTGCAATTGGTGGATATGATAGTCAGCAAGGATATGCAGAAAATAACACAATTACGAACAATGTAATTTATAAAAATGATACAAAAGATCAAGAGAGTGGCCAAATCGAATTAAATTACGATACCCGAAACAATGTAATTACCAATAACCAAATCTATGCAAGTAATAGCCGTATTTTTATCAGCAATAATTTCAATAAAAACACTAGAAACAAACTGGATTACAATCATTACTATGGTGATTTCGATCAAACTAATGGCTTATGGCAATGGAAAAGAAAAACGTATAAGGGATTTTCATCTTATCAGGCAGGTATGAATCAAGAAGGAAATGAACAACATAGTGTATTTAGCAAATTGTCTCCTTCATTCAAAATTATTTTAAAATGAAGCAAGTTTACTAAAATGACTTTATCTTAGCACACTTCAAAGCCCCTCCCCTATAATGGAAAGGATGAATTAAAAATTGCAGTTTCAATTGAAACTGCAATTTTTCCAAGCTTATAAAAACTCTGTATTTATTCTTTAAGTACATAGGCGTATCTATAATTATATTAGTAAGCTGCGGCCAATTTCTCCTAATATTAAGTACTAATACCTCCGCAGAAATTAATCTATTATTAATTCAGGAACAAATATATTAAAAATATGCCCCCTTATTTTTAGTATTTCTTTTTATATTTAATAGCTCCTTCTCCAATATGAATAAGCAACTTTTATTATCCCTAAAGAAATAAAGAAATATAAGAGGATATTCACAAATTGTTCTGCTGTAATATATTGAAGTATGTTAAGGAGAAACAATATAACTATTCCCAGATAAAGAATGTTATATAAAAAATTAGTAGTTTTATACTGAATCTCTAAACCCCTCTCATCTCTTGCCTCTTTGCTTTTTTGAAATTTAAACATATATAATTCACTTAGGCATGATAAAGCTATAATAATAATTATAACATACTTTATAAATTCCATTTATTTATTCCTCCTTATATTCGAAAACTTCCTCTAATGGTTTTCCAAAAGCTTGGGCTATTTTAAATGCAAGAATTAAAGAGGGATTATATTTATTCCTTTCCATAGAAGCGATAGTCTGTCGACTAGCACCTACTCTCTCTCCTAAATCTTGCTGTGTCCAACCTTTTTCGGCACGACAAACAACTATTCGGTTGTTTAACAACTACCCCCACCTCCTATGGATATCTTATCCTATTTTTAACATTTTGTATATTTTTTTTAACATTTCGAATATCATTTTTAACATTTTGTTAAATATTACATATAAAGAATTTTTAATAGACTAGTTTCTCTTTAATTTAATTAAATAATTATAATGGAAAACAGCACATAAATTTCTATGTGCTGTTTTCTAAATTAATTAATACTTAATTGGTTTTTCCAAAGTCAAGACAGAAGGAACTTGATTCGGTTTAGCTAAGCGTAACAATTGATATCCTATACCAGATAACCCCATAAATAAACCTGGAATTTCGATATGACGCCCAACACCAGTTTTATATTTTCCTATTTCTTGTTTTTCCTTAATTACATTCATCCCTACCGCATGAGCCATTCTATTCCATTCTGGACGTCCTAATATATTTCCTGCGACATGGAATAATTCTGAATTTCCTAGATCACCGTGACAAAGGGAATGGCTCCGCCCCATTCCAACATCTATAGTTGTAGATACTGCGGTTTCTATCTCTTGTTGTAATAATGTATCTTTAATATAAGGCAAATATAAAAGGCGACTTAAACCAATTCCAGTGGCCCCATGACACCATGCCGCAGAAAATTCACTAGACTTATGTTGTGAACACCTTAAATCTGCCCAATTACAATTTTTTGAATCATATAAAGAACGGTCATATCGAATTGCCTCTATTGCTGTTTCAAAATATTCCTGTTTGGAGGTTTGCTTATACAAGCTTAACAATGACCAGGCAATACCACTTGTACCGTGTGATAACCCTCCTAACATTGATTGACTTGAAGGATCCAACCAACCAATTCCTCTTTCTGTAACTATTTTATTTTCAAGTAAATGATCGCCATATCTT
>NZ_JBFTMA010000355.1:0-4268 GCF_056396725.1 Bacillus sp. 05T31 | reverse complement strand
GTGGAGGAGTGGGATCTATRTTAGGTRATRCYCAWRCTGGATGGCTAATAGGRATGGGYGCTGGATTTMTTGGGATGGCTTTAACGAGACTGATCAGAAAGTAATATAACGGGATTCTTCTTCGGGTAAATAAGGAAATATGTATGTAAGTAATTCATGGTATAAGAGCTCTATAAGTTATAGTTAGAAGTTTCTCTTTTGTATTTGTCTTTTCTAAATTTCTCCATACATAGATATGATTCTCAAGTCGGAGGATGGCACCTTAGGGTGTCTTTTTTATGCTCTCTAAAAATGTCTTAATATATAATAGTCGAGTTTTGCCTTCAGTCTCCGATGCCCATCAAGCATAAAAGGAAAAACACCTCATAACAAAAAAATTCTGCACCATTTAAACTCTGGTAACAATTCATATGATCAAGAATAATTGAGCTAACAGTTTTCGTTAGATTGCCATYATCTTTTTTGTAATAGAATAGATTCATTACCGTTTCAGACCKATGTATTCATTCATAACCTAACAGTAAAAGGGGGGATGATTAAAGRCATGGCGATTAATGATGAATTAATTTGTCAACAGTTTGCAAGAATTATCGGTGGCCAAGAAGGATTCGCCGGTGGAAAATGCGTGGCAACAATAAATCGGGATGAAATACAAGCAACAATCTTGGGRAAACGTTTTAGAGTAACAACTTCCTTCTCATTCGAATCAMGAGATAATAAAACTGGACGGGCATTATGTCTAGGSCGGRTAGCRCTMTTRCAAAAGGAAGTCACTGMATTTGTTGCTACAATTATTAAACAAGGAATAATCGTTTCGTCTATACACAATGAGTGGTTATGTGATGATCCAAATTTAATTTACGTTAATATCGAAGACGTTGATGATCCACTAATTTTCGCAAGGAAAGTCAGAAGAGCGTTATGCAATTAACCAATTTTTTTAGTTAAATGAGTGATTGTGTTGATTAGAATATTTCAGATTGTTGAATGGTATACTTGGAAAATAGATTTAAGTAGATGGTTTTATAAAATCTCATATATAGCTAAAAAGAGTAACTCCATTTTGATCGCTTTTTTTCAAAATGGAGTTTTTGTATTTACTTTTAAATAAGGACTGAAGAGAGCTTTTTAATCAATCTGTATTCTAAAGCTAAAACCGAGCATACATTATRCTCGGTTTTCAATTGGTAGTTTAAATGTAAAAGTACTGCCTTCTCCTAATTCACTTTCAACGGTAATTTCTCCTCCGTGTAGTTCGACAATCCTAAACCTGTGTTTCCATTGTTTGAAGATGTTCGTGCTGCGTCAACTCGGTAGAAGCGGTCCCATATTTTCGCAATATGTTGCTCGCTGATGCCTATGCCATTATCGGAGACTTTACCTATTATGTTGGTTTCATCACGGAACAGTTGTATATTCACAATGCCGTTCGCTTTGCTATAAGCAATCGCATCTTTAGCTGTAAGAAGCAAGACAGGAGTTGTATTATTGTCCGCGCGTAATCTTTGTAACACTTGTAAACCATCTATTCCGGGAATCATAATGTCAAGCACAATCAAATCGTAGGTAGCCATGCTTATATAATCCAAGGCATCTTCTCCATTCCCACATCCATCGACACTATAATATTCTGCATTTAATCGTTTTACCAATATATTTTGTAAGTCTTGTTCATCTTCGACAATAAGAACTCGCATTAACATTCTCCTTTTCTTCTTATTTATATGTATCACTATAATTCCGAAACATTAAAGAAAGATTAGAAACATGCAAAAAAGAATGAAAACTACACAGAGAAACAAGTTCGTGAAATTTCTTTAGCTCATACAAATGGAGAAATTATTAATGTGAAAAAAGAATTCGAATTAGAAGATGACAAATTAGCACAATCTACATTTGAGTATGAAGTGGAAATCAAGACACCTGAGAATCTATTAAATATTTTAAAGGTTAGTGCTAGAACAGGCACAATAGAAATCAATAATGAAGATTTAAAAAAATTGACCAATAAAATATCATGTATTTAAAAAAGCTCCTCACAAAATTTGTTAGGAGTTTTTTCACGTTTATACTCTACTATTCTAAAAGGGGGCACGCTACATCGCTATCAAGTTAAGAAATACACTCATTTCCCAAACGAAAAAATGAGCTGAATTCTCATAAATAACTGTAGAGGTATAAATTTTTCGTTTTGGAGATATTTTGAAATTTTAGCTTGATGGTGATGTGACGCTATCCCTTATATGGATGATAAGAAGATGAAACAAGTTGATGAGCTATATAACTCGCGCGACGAGATAGAAGAGAGAATGAGCAGGTAAAAAAGATTATATTGCATAAAGTTTACGAGAAAATGAGAGTATACTTTGGTATTGTGTAATAAAGAAAAGACACCCATATATGGTCTTATCCCCGTCAAGTAGACAGCTTTAAAAAAGACTAAGCAGCCATTGAGATTCGATATTCAATCGGAGCTCGATGATTGAGTCGTTTTTGGAATCGTTTGTAGTTATAATGATAGATGTATGTTTCAATTGCTTGAATYARTTCTYCYTTTGTTTGATAATMATTRAGATAAAACATTTCAGATTTAAAATGAGARAAGAATGATTCAATRCAAGCATTGTCATGGCAGTTTCCTTTGCGAGAGTGGCTGCCGATGGCACCTAGCTGTTGAAGCGTACGATGATAAGCATGAGATGTGTATTGGAATCCTTGATCCGAGTGGATGATGGTTCCATACACATCTCTTTTTTTTGTTGCTAAATCAAGTGTATCGAGAACAAGTTGTAGATCATTGCGATGTGAGAGTTTCCAGGCAACAATTTCATTATTGTAAATGTCTTGGACGACCGATAAATAGAGAAAATTATCTTTGAATGGCAAGTAAGTGATGTCTGTGACAAATACCTCATTTTGTTTGCGATTTTGGAATTGGCGTTCTACTACATTTGGGAAAATCTTTGAGGATTTCCCTTTAAAAAAGCGACGCTTTTTACGGATGATCGATTGAATTTGAAGCTCTTGCATAAGTCTACATACTTTTTTGTGATTCACTAAAAAGCCCTCTTCTCGTAAGGCAATTGTCATACGAGGATAGCCATATTCCTTGTGTTTTATGTGAATCGCTTGAATTTGTTCACGCAGTGTATCATCCTTTGAAAAACGTAATTTTCTTTGCGTACGTGTTGAACGCCATTTATAGTAGCTAGARCGATTTAACTGMGCAATGACGACAAGCCAGRTTACTTTGTAYCGAGAACGTAGTTCTTCAATAATCTCGTACTTMGYCGTTTGAGCAAGRACACCTCCTAYAGATTTGGATACTGCTTTTTTAAGTAMGCCACCTGTGCCTTATAGTATTCCAACTCTTCTTCCATACTATCGAATTTCGTACGAGGACGACCTTTCAAGGGATTTTTGAGGCCCTTATTACCACTACTTTTTCCCCGTGAGTCTGAAATACCGCCTGTTTCTTGATATTTTCTAACCCACTCTATTAATTGCGTTCTACTTTTAAGTCCATATTTCTTCGCTATAGCTGATTGRCTACCCTCACCATTTAAAAAACTTTCTACAGCTTGTATCTTTAATTCATTTGAATAAGTTTGAAATGTAGACCCTTTTTTAGCCATAATAAAATCCCCTCCAAGTAGAAGTGTAACATCCATGTTTGTTCATGGTCTTTTTACACTGTCTACCTTAAGGGGATAATATCATATAAGAGTGTCTTTTCCGATAGTTTTTTAGCAGAAGCAAGCAGCTCCAACAATGATTAATAAAATAAATAATACAACTAATAAAGCAAATCCTCCAGCAAAGCCGCCTCCGCCACAACTACCACAACTACCACCAAAGCCCATTTTAATCGCTCCTTTGAGTAGGAGGGGAACTTCAAGGTCACTCATGTATTTTAATGGATTCTATTTACTTTATGTTTTTACGCAGTAATTGAGCAGGTCCTTTTGAAAATAAAGAAAAGACACCTAAGGTGATCTTCTTATGTAGGGCGGGAAGACATCGGCCTTCCTTTCGGGTTGCCATCAAGGGATTCAGCCGAGTTACGTATAAATTGCATCAAAAATGTAAATCAGCATTTTTCTGTTGTTGTCCTTTATTAAGACTCTGTCTTATAAATAATTCTGCAATGATTAAATTTGGCACCCACGCTAACCAAGCAATAACGGCATAACTAAGTTCGAAATGCTTCAGTCCAAATAGCAATACAAATAAAGGTAGCCAAATTCTTAATGTAACTGCCGCAAAGG
>NZ_JBFTMA010000354.1:0-4269 GCF_056396725.1 Bacillus sp. 05T31 | reverse complement strand
GGCCAATAGGTAACGCTTCTGTTATTTCAATTATTTTCTGCCAATCCATGTCGTGTTTATTATAGTCTAATAAAAAAGTAATATCGTTACCTTCTTCTTTTCCTTTTAATATAACGCGCACTTCTTTAACAACCGATTCTATATCTACCGTTTGTACTCGTATATGAACGGATTCTCCCTTTTTCCGTTCAATGAAGTTCTCTTTTGCCTCATCAATAGTAACCTTCTCAAACTTCGGCAATTCTTTATCTATAGTCGGTGTTTCGTTATTTATTCGAATGAGCGGTACATTTAATTCATTCTCTATTACTTCTTCCTTCTCATCTTCTTTATAACTTTCAACGAGCTGAAGGTTCCAATCACCTTGTAAATCATATATTCCGGCCTTATAATTAGCGATCCATCGCTTCGTTTCTTCTTCATACTCAAAAGATATTATTCTCTCTTGTCTGTACTGCTCACCATTTTTTTGTAATTGTAATATACCTTTTACACTTTGAATGTTTTTTTCATTTGGTTCTACAGCAATCCGCACTTCTTCGCCAACCTTTAGCTCCTGCTTATTAACTGTAATAACCCCTCGGTCTGTTTCTATCGTTCTTTCTTCTTTTTGTTCTTTCCCTTGCTCATTTTCTACTATTTTTTTTTCATCTTCAACCGAGGGCATTTCCACTTGTTCCGGCTGTTCCTGAACTTCTTTATTTTTTCCCTCTTGGTCATTCATTTCGCTTATATTTTGATCTTGTACACTTTTTTCTTCTGCCTGCCCTTGTGATGGTGAAAATATGCATATATGTAAGAATAGCCAACTAACTAGAAAAAACTTTACTTTTTTCATCTATTTGTTCAAACTCCTATTTTGACGCCTTATAGCGATTTCGTCACTTTTACTCCGAAAAACCCATCTACATTTACAAGTTCTCCATACGCCACTAATACATCGTTCACATAAATTTGAATCGGTTCATCAATATCTTCATCAAGTACGACCGCTTCATTTTCTTGTAGACTTAAAATATCTTGAATTGTTCTCACTGTACTTCCAAATACAAATTTAACATTCATTTCTACATTTTGTAGAATAGATGTATCCATATATACTGGCTCAACTTGCTTGACTTCTTTATATTCAATTGGCTGTACGACTGGTGCAGGAATTTCTTCCTCTTCAACAACTTCCTCAACTATTTCTTCTTGCCCTTCCACCATCGGATATAGAAGTCTTCTAACCATTTCTTTCGCTTCTGATATCGGTAGTATTTGATACATCTTTGATTGAAGGAGATCACCAATTTCAAGATTAAAAGTAATTTGAACGAGTTCGTCAACTGCCATCGACTCTCCCAAATATTCCATTTCTTCTTTTAAAGAAACAAATTTAACGTCTGGTGGTGTCATATCCATTTTTTCTTTAAACATTTCTGACATCGCTGTTGCAGCATGCCCCATCATTTGGTTCATAATTTCTTTAATGCCACTTAACTCTAATTCACTTAGCTCTTTCTCCGGATCAATTTCACCCGTTCCCATCATCATTAAATCTACCATTGTTAAAGCAACATCTTTCGTAAATACGAATACATTCTCATTTTTTAGTCCTTCAACAAAATCGACATTTAAAATAACAAACGGAACCGGTACTCCTTCATAATGACGAACATTAATCGCCTCTACATTTGGTGTACTAATAGTGACAGGCTGATTTAAAAGCGTCGATAGTACTGTTGAAGCCGAACCGATTGAAATATTCGCAATTTCACCAAGCACATCTTTCTCTTCTTGTGTTAATTGCTCTTTTTCTACATGCTCTTCTAAAATCTCAGTTTCCTGCACTTCCGCCGGCTCATCTATCTCTTCTTCCACACCACCAGATAATTGTAACAATTTATTTATCATTCGCTTCGCATGTTCAACTGAAACAACCTGTACAAGCTGAGAATTCACAAGATTATCTATTTTTAATTCAAACGATACTTTAACAACCATATTATTCCCATTAATACCAGAAATCTTCTCCATCTCTTCTGTAAGTTGCACAACTTTAATTGTTGGCGGAGACATGTCTACCGTATCTTGGAAGAATTCTGACATAGATGTTGCTGCGAATCCCATCATTTGATTCATAGCTTCTTGTACTGCACTTAGCTCTAATTCACCAAGCTCTTTTCCCTCTTCAACTTCACCTGTTCCCATCATCATTAAATCAGCAATAGATAAAGCAACATCTTGTTGAAGAACAAGAAGATTTTCCATATCTAATCCTTTTGTGAAATGGATATTTAATACAACATGTGGAATTTCAACATCACTTGTATCATATAAATCTACCAATTCTACTTGAGGAGCAGTAATACTTACTTGCCTATTTAAAATTGTTGATAATACAGTCGAAGCTGAACCAAATGATATATTAGCAATCTCACCAAGAATATCGCATTCTTGAGGCGTTAAATGTTCATTTTCTTTTTCTAGCACAATTGTGCCAGTATCCCCTTTTGTGTGTTGCTCAGGCATTTTTCCTGCCTCCTCATTTTTGTTTTTCTATCAAATGATTTAAACTCTCTATTACACTCGTTATGTTTTACCAAACTTATCATCCGAATTGTGAACATGTATTTATTTCCACAATATGTGTAAACGACGGTTTTCATATACTTATATTATTAGTTCTACCCAAAAAGCTCCCCAATTGTATACAAGTGGGGAGCTTCCTTCATTCCTATTATAAACCTTCTGGGTTTAAAATGAGGACCACTCGTCCATCACCGAGAATTGTTGCACCAGAGAAATAGTTAGAGCTCTCTGCAAAGAAATCACCTAATGACTTTAAAACTATTTCTCTTTGACCGATAATTGTGTTTACGATAAGTCCATAGCTACGATGTGTATTACGAACAATTAACACAGGAACCATTTGACTATCATATGATGCGAACGCCTCATCTACTGTTTTTTCACCAAATACAGTACTTAAATGTTTCACTTCAATAATTTGATTGCGATAGTTTAAAACGTCTTTCCCTTGTAACGATTGTATGTCTTCTTTCTTAATTCGAATGGCTTCAGCAATATTGCCAAGAGGCAAGGCATAACGCTTATCATTTGTTTGAACAAGCATTGATTGAATAATAGACAATGTTAAAGGAAGTTCAATTCTGAATGTACTTCCTTTTCCTTCTTCAGAATCAATAATTAAATGCCCACCTAAACTATGAATCGTATGTTTAACAACATCTAATCCAACCCCACGTCCAGAAAGGTCAGATACAACTTCCGCTGTACTAAATCCCGGTTGGAAGATAAGATCAAACACTTCACGATCCGTTAATTTATTTGCCTCTGATTCCGTTACAACACCATTTTTTATCGCTTTTTCTAATACTTTTCCTTTATGAATACCATTTCCATCATCAGTAATTTGAATTACGACATGATTTCCACTATGAAACGCCTCTAATTTAATAGTACCTGTCTCATTTTTCCCGGCATCACGGCGTTTTTCAACAGTCTCGATCCCATGATCAATTGCATTGCGAATTAAATGAACGAGTGGATCACCAATTTCGTCAATAACAATTTTATCAACTTCAGTATCTTCACCTTTAATTTGTAAATCGATTTTTTTACCTAAATCTTTCGCTAACATACGTACCATACGCGGAAAACGATTGAAGACCGTTTCAATCGGTACCATACGCATATTTAATAATACATTTTGGATATCTTTTGAAATATCCCCTAATCGATTTAAATGCTCGATTAACTCTTTATTTTGAATCGTTTCTGCTAATTCATCAATTCGTCCACGCTCAATTACACTTTCTTCAAACATATTCATTAATGTTTCGATTTTTTCTAACTGAACACGAATAGAACGATTCTCCACTTTAGCATTTTTCGTTTTTGTAGTACTTTTAGTTGACGTATTGCTCACCGGTTGAATTGGCAGTTCTAAAGGTGACTTCAGCTGTCTGGTTTCAACCTGTGGAATCGTTTC
This sequence comes from Bacillus sp. 05T31, assembly GCF_056396725.1. NCBI lineage: Bacteria > Bacillati > Bacillota > Bacilli > Caryophanales > Bacillaceae > Bacillus > Bacillus sp. 05T31. Next base: position 272 of record NZ_JBFTMA010000354.1, on the reverse strand, counting down.
TTCCACCTGTACGACTTCTTGTACTTTATGACTACCTTGCTTCACTTCTACTTTCTCAATTTCAGAAACATGAAGCACTACTCGTTTCAATTCTTCAACACTATGATCAGTATTCATATGTACTGTAAACTCAAATCCAAAAGCATCCGCTTCAATTTCTTCAATGCTTGGAACCGTTTTTTGTATATCCCCTACATTTTGTAATGCTTCAATACACATAATGGCACGTACTGCTTTTAAAATGGCTTGTTGTTCGACGGTTATATATACTT
>NZ_JBFTMA010000353.1:0-4275 GCF_056396725.1 Bacillus sp. 05T31 | reverse complement strand
CCCTATAGCTATCTAATCTTCCTTAAAGAATCCAATGTAAAATTCATGATAAAAGGAAACAACCGTGTCATATTTAGCATTTAAGAAAAAAGAGTGAGAATTAATAGATTCCCCTTTCTTTTGATCCTTTTTAGAAGCTCTTTAAAGTCTAATTCTATTACATTCCTGCTAAATAACATGTCCACTAATCATTAACAATTTGTATATCTGTATAAAGACTCTACCAAATCATTAAAGGAATCTCCTTCCCCCTATCGAATTATTGTAGAGGAAAGGAGAGGAATACATGGAAATTCTAGGATTAGATCCTCGCGCATTAGCGACTTTAGGTGCACTTGAATACACCAATCGCCGTAATAAGTTAATTGAAGACTCGGAGAATAATCTATACGAATGTAAAGAAATAAAAGAAATACTTCAATCACTTCCTAAAGAGAAGCAGATTGAGGTTCTTGAGAATCAAGCTCACTTTGAAGCTGTGGCAAAGATGATTGAACAAAACAATTTAATTCTTTTAGAACAGATGAAAGCTCTACAGCTAATTCAGAAATAATAAACTTATGATTAATTAATTCTACATATGCTTCCATAAATAATGTATCTTTATTTATATCATCAGCCTCTGTTTTTACAGGGGCTTTTGTTATGCGTTGATTCATATTTTGAATTTGAATAGTTTCTTTCACATGTATGAATAGATCTTCTAACAAACCTGGTGTAGACTCTAATTCCTGCTTTTCAATTTCCTCTGTTACAGCACTTATAAACTCCCATAGTACTTTTGCACCTAGTAGTTCTGCTAATCGTTTTTCACGAATTTCAAATGTTTTCATATTCATATTGAACACTTCCCTTATCTAATATTTTCTTAAAAATAACTAATAATTTATTTCGTTTTAGGAAAACAATATAGAAACATAACTTATCACGTTTTCAATTACACAAAACGTGACATTACTCCTCAAAAAAAAGAGTCCAATCAAAATTTAGTACCTTAGCTATATTCTTTGCGACAGGAACACTTGGATTTCTTTCACCACTTTCAATCATTGCATACATACTTCTAGATATTCTTGCCTTATATGCAATATAATCCTGTGTTTTCTCTCTATATTTGCGTTTTTCCAATAACCATAACCTCATTGTTCCCCTCCTTTTATTATCACAAAATGTGTATCTAATAATCACATTACATGAAAACAATTATAAATTCAACATTTTTTACACATTTCGTGTACTTTATTAAATGTTACATATTGTGACGTTATAATTGATATAGAAAACATCTAAAAGGAGGTAGCATATGTTTGGCACAAGACTACATACTCTTCGAAAAGAACGTAAACTGCGTCAAGAAGACATGGCAAAACAACTAGGGATCGCCCGAACTACATATGCAATGTATGAACAAGGAAATCGTGAACCCGATTATAATACATTGATAAAATTAGCCACTTTCTTTAAAGTATCAATTGATTACCTCCTCGGTACAACTAAAATAAGACAAGTTATAGACATACAAGATCCTGACCTTTATCAATGGTTTAAAGATATAAGCAGTGCGACTCCTCAAAAACGTGAGGAATTAAAAAAGTTTTGGGAGTTTATAATACAAAGAGAAGAATAGATTATTTAAAAGACCTCCACCTTGACAGGGTGGAGGTCGTGAGTTCGAGCCTCTCCGGGGTCATAGTATTAGAAACCGTGTCAAATTAACGTTTGATGCGGTTTTTATTTGTTTAAGCAAATCTCTAAAAAAGCCAGTGGTCACAGAATTGGTCACATTCTCTATAAAATCTCTTCTATTTTGTTAACTGCATCCTCTTGCATGGTTGGTAGTACATGCGAATAAGTGTCTAATGTGATTTTGATATTACCATGACCTAACCGTTCAGAAATCACCTTCACATTCACACCTTTAGCCAATAACAAAGTCGCATGTGTATGACGTAAATCATAGAATCGAATCTTTGGTACAACCGCTCTCTTAATCAAAGTGTTTAAACTTCGTCTAACATTAGCAGGATTAATTGGTGTTCCAGAAGGCGTACACATCACCAATTCATTGTCTCGGTATTCCTCACCTTAACTCAGCTTCTCTTTCAATACGACTGCTCTGTGTTTCTTTAGCTTTGCTACTGTTGATGCAGGTAATAGTCTCTTTCTTAAACTTGATTTTGTCTTTCCTCCAAGCAAAAATGTTTTCCCATCATGACTTAACGTTTGGCTAATAGTTAAATGCCCCTTTTCTAAATCAATATCTTTCCACCGCAAACCTAGTAATTCACCCTGTCTCATTCCAGTTACAAAAGCCATATAAAAGACAATAGAATACCTGCTATCCTGTGCAGCTTTTAAGAACAACTGTACTTCCTGTTCATTCCAATTCTTTTTTATTTTTAAATAAAACACCATGCCAAAGATACTTAGCATGGTGTCTCTCTTTATGAACATCAATAATGGAAATTTACCTATGTATAATCACTTTTTATATATCATCTTCCGTAGAAGCTGCTACTTCATTAGCAACCACAAAATCAACATTAACCATCGGTACACAACTCAATTCTATAAAAATTTCATATAAAACATTTTTATATTCTAATAACAACTTGTCTTGATCACTACTCTCCATAACACTTTTTAATTCAGAAACCCCATTACCATTTTCTGTTTGGACATATAATCCTGAATGAGCTACTTTAACTTCACACATTTCAGGTCTTGTTTTAAAATCAATGACTAAGTCAATAAATTTACTACTAGAGGTATGGTCAAGTCGCATTGAAGCCATCGAAAAATAAAATCCTTGGTCTAATGTACTTTTTACAAAGCTATTTTCTTTTAAATTATCCCCATCTAAAATAGCAGAATTAATCCCTTCTAATTGGTCAGCGTTAATTTTTTTCTCTGTTGCATCCCTTTTAACTTTCAATTTCTTTATTTCAATTAGCTCCCAAGGCTCTTTAATAGATTTAAAAAACCTTTCAAATAATTCAATTCTATTTGTTTTATTTAATTTAGTTAAAGAAATTTCTTGAAACTCAAATTGAATATCCTCATCATTGGTAGCAATATATGTTATTAATTCTTTAACTTTTTTATAATCACTAGATGCTTGCATATTAAAATCAAGACTACAGTTCTCACCATGAGTATTTAATTTAATTTCAACTTGTCTATTAGTTGTATCTAACAAATCAATCATACTTGGTTTATATTCATCATAAGTTAATAAGATATTAGTACTACCATCAGGATTTTTTGAAACTTTTAATTTCGTATTATCTTCTCTATTAATATAACTGTTACCAAATAGTTCAAGTGACGCTTGAAAGCTCTTTAGATGTTCTTTTTGAAAAGATATTCTACCCGACTTCCTATAATTATGCTCTGCATCCATTTTTGCTTTTAGCTCAATATAGTCTTTTTGATTTAAAAAGTAATCACCGCCAATTTTAGCTAAATCTTTTTTTGTTTTACCAAAGGCTAGAATCCCTCTTACTTTTAAAAAATCCTTAGTATCTTTTGTTGAAAGATGTTGTTCAATGACTTTTCTAACACTATATTTTTTAGGATAGTTTCTAATCAATTTATACCTCCTCCTTAACATTATACTTTTCAGGAACTGTTTTTAATTCGTTCATGTAATTAACTTTAATTTCAAGGTCGGATTTATTCATCTTAGAATACTCAAGTTTAGTACGAATAAACTCTGAAATATTCTCTCTAAATTTAGATTGTTCACCATAAAAATGAATATTAAGTTCTGCTGCATCCTCAAATTGGAAGTCTTGAATTAGTTGATACATAAATTCCAATTCTTTTTTTGTAGGGTCCGCAAAAAAGAATACATGATTTACACTAATTAATTTAGAATCACCATAAAAGTTTACTCTTTTTCGGCTTTTCGCAAAGATATAACTGGAATACAGTTGAATTAAATTTACGCACCCTTTTTGGACACTCATACTCTTTCCGCGTCTATAAAAATCGCTCGGGTAAAAGAAATTAAATTCTTCATATTCTCTCTCTAATTCCGCTTTATATTCTATTAATGAAGACCATTTCAAAATTTCATGATTTGTTGCAATATATAATGTAATAGGTTTCTTTTTTGATTTCACATTTATTTTTGATAAATATTCAATGATTTTCTCATGTTTATATTTATCTGTCTCGTTACACCATATCATAAGTAATCCTGTATTAACGCCTTCACAACCTAATTCATGTATCTTCTCCGAAATCTCTGCACATTCAACTGTCATATAT
>NZ_JBFTMA010000352.1:0-4291 GCF_056396725.1 Bacillus sp. 05T31 | reverse complement strand
TCGTTTCACCGCTTGGATTTTTTCTTTTGAAGAAAATTTAGCCATAAAAAATGCACCTCCAATTGTTAGACCGTGTCTAACAATTGGGGTGCACTTCAATAACTTAACGGCTTTTTGTTTGTAATAATTGATGAATAGCTTCTTCGGCTAATAGGGCGAAATACTCTGCGCTAATAGGCAATGCTTTTTCATCTACTGTAAAAGCTGGATGATGCCATTCATGTGTACCACTTGTTCCCATAAAGACGAATGAACCTGGTATTTCTTGTTGGTAAAAAGAAAAGTCTTCTCCTGCCATTGATGGTGTAGGAGAGATAACGTTTAGATTCATTTTCTCTGCAATATGAATAGAAAAATCAGTGAGTACTTTATCGTTTTGAACAGCAGGAGGACCTGGATAAAATCGGAATTCTGTTTTTACACCTAGTGCATCAGAAATGCCTTTAATGATACGTTTCATTAAAGCCGGAATCTTTTCACGTGTTTCAGCTTGGAATGTACGGACAGTTCCTTCTAATATTGCTTTTTCGGGAATAACGTTCCACGTATTCCCTGAATGAATGTTTGTTACACTTACGACAGCGTTATGAGAAGAACTAATATTTCGGCTTACAATCGTTTGAAGTGCCATAACGATTTGAGATGATGCAACGATAGGATCGACGCCGGCATCAGGCACAGCTGCATGTGTACCAACACCATGGATTTCAATTTCAAATCGATCAACTCCGGCCATTAGTGGCCCATCTTTAATACCGATTGTACCTACTGGTAAATCAGGTTTATTATGCATACCGAAAATAGCTTGCACGCCACGTAAATGCCCAGCTTCAATAACTTTGCAAGCACCATTACTACTTTCTTCAGCTGGCTGGAATATAAGGCGGACAGTTCCATTAAGAGAAGCTTCTTTTTCTTTTAATAAGTAAGCCGCACCCAATACAGCAGCTGTATGAAAATCATGCCCACAAGCATGCATTTTACCTTGTATTTTTGAAGTGTATGAAAGGTCTGTTTCTTCCTGGATAGGAAGGGCATCGATATCAGCACGAAGCGCTACAACCGGTCCGTTTTTATTACCAGAAATTTCAGCTATAACTCCTGTTTCTAAATTGGAATCAATAATAGTGATATTGGCCTCGTCTAACCAATTTTTTATCGCTTTTGTCGTTTCAAATTCTTCGTATGATAGTTCTGGATTTTCATGTAAATGCCGATGAATGGAAATAAGTTTTTCTGTTAATTGATCAGGAATAGATGCCACTTATTATGCCCTCTTTCTTAAGTGAAGTATTTGTATTAATTATACAATAATAAAAGAGAGGATTCTCAAATGAAAATCCTCTCTCGTTTTATGCTGCAACTTTTTTATGAGTATGCTGTTTTCGATAACGCCCACGCATTGCGTATGCAATTTGCGGGATTGCGATACCRATTAAAATAAGTGATACACCGAACCATTGTGAAGATAGTACAGCTTCTTTTAAAACGAATACAGACATAATAGTTGTAACTGGTAGTTCTGCTGCACCAAGAATAGTTGCTAATCCAGAACCGATTTTTGGAATGCCAATTGTAAAGGCAATGGACGGAATAACGATACTAAATATTCCTAATCCTAAGCCGTATTTCCAAAGGCCTTGAGAGATCGCCCCGTTAAAAATAAATGTTGGCGGGAATACGATCATGACTAAAGTTAAAGCGCCAGCCATTAAAAGGACACCACGTGGTAAAGAAGGTACTTCAACGGCAACTTTCCCGCTTACGAAAATGTATGTTGCAAATGTAACAGCAGATAATAARCCTAAAATGATTCCAGTCGTATCGAAATCACCAGCTGATGTTTCTAATAACCCACTTGATAAAAATGTACCTGCAAGTAAGAAGATTACTGAAATAACTTTTTCTCTTGAAGGTAATGTTTTTGTTGCGACTGCTTCAATGATAATCCCAACCCAAACGAACTGGAATAAAAGTATAATTGCAATAGAAGCTGGTACAGTTTTTAAAGAAGCGTAATAAAAAATTCCAGTAAAACTTGCAGACGTTCCTGCGACGAATAAAATTAACATTTGTTTTAGTGGAACACGATGTCTAGAAAATAGAAGTGTAATAGCAAGTAAAATAATCCAACCGAACAAATACTGGCTACCAATTACCTCTCCAAGTGAAAACCCTTCTGCATATGCAAGTTTAACAAAAATAGCTAAAACCCCATAACTACACGCTCCTAATAAAACTAAAAGAGAATAACGAAGCATGAAAAATTCCTCCCATCTATATGAAATTGTTCCGTAACGGACATATATAACTAGAGGGAAGTATACAAAATTAAAAATGAAGGGTCAAATGAAAGAAAAGTGCAAAATTTTATAGAATAATAATAAAAGTATGATATTTATGCATAATCTTGAAATTAATAATAATTAAAGTATTGTAAAATCAGCTTTATGTTGTATAAAGACAGCATTTGAAAAAAATTTTAAGGCCGATATGTGTGAAGTCAATTGTAATGTGCTAATCATTTGAGAAACTGTGGAACCTTTGTTATGTTAGTAACAATTAGAAAGAGTTTCATAATTCAATTGAGATTTTTCTATATAATAGAAGGGAATGAAAACGTTTTATTAGAAAATGTGTGAAAGGGTAGTTTTTCTTATTGTCATGTTGGAAAAGTGAATTCATGAAATGTCCATAGTATTTTCAATTGTTTTTGCTACAATATTGAAGAGGAGAGGAGTGGAATAATGCAAGATATTAGTATTTTTTTAGCGTTTGGAGCTGGGTTCTTATCATTTATATCCCCATGTTGCTTACCGCTTTATCCGGCATTTTTATCATACATAACAGGTATGTCGGTTTCTGAATTGAAAGAAGAAAATGCAATGCTTCGCAAAAGAAGTATGATACATACAGCGTTTTTCTTACTTGGTTTTTCAATTATTTTTATTGCAATTGGATTTGGTACAAGTTTTATTGGAGGCATCTTTACAAATTATAAAGATTTAATTAGACAGTTAGGCGGTATATTTATCATCGTGTTTGGTCTTATTATTGTCGGTGTATTTAAGCCGAAGTTTTTAATGCAAGACCGTAAATTTACGTTTAAAAATCGTCCGAGTGGCTATTTTGGATCCGTTCTAATTGGGTTGGCCTTTGCTGCTGGATGGACACCTTGTACTGGGCCTATATTAGTGTCTGTCATTGGATTAGCTGCAACAAATCCAGAATCGGCAATGATTTATATGATTGCTTACATACTTGGATTTGCTATCCCGTTTTTCGTACTTTCATTCTTTATTACGAAAATGTCTTGGATTAAAAGAAATAGTATGAAATTCATGAAGATTGGAGGATACGTTATGATTGTCATGGGTATCTTCCTATATTTTAACTGGATGACGAAAATTATCGTATATTTCTCAAGTTTATTTGGTGGTTTTACCGGTTTTTAGTATTATTCTGTGAAAATGTTGGAAATACTAACGGAAAAGCATATAATAAAATTATATTTTGCATATAGCCACAAAAAAGGATGAGAAAATATGAACATAGTTCTGTTATCAAGTATCGTTGCTGTTTGTATGGCTGTCGGTGCGATGTTTATTCGTTTAAAAGCAGCTAAGAAACCTGCAACATTGAAAAAAATTATACTTCCCCCATTTTTTATGAGCACGGGAGCGTTGATGTTTGTTTTTCCTGAATTTCGATTAACTCCAGCAGAAATGTTAGAAGCAATTGGCGTCGGTTTGTTTTTCTCTATTTTTCTTATTAAAACATCTAAATTTGAAATTAGAGGACAAGAGATTTATTTGAAGCGTTCAAAAGCATTTGTTTTTATACTAATTGGATTACTTGTCGTGCGGATTGTATTTAAAACATACTTAAGCCAATCTCTTGATTTAGGACAACTTAGTGGCATGTTCTTCTTACTTGCGTTTGCAATGATCGTTTCATGGAGAATTGCAATGTACCGTTCCTTTACGAAATTACAGAAGGAAATGGAAAAAGAAGAYGGTTTTTATAATGAAAAAGATATGAAGTTAACGTAAAGAGTGTTATATGTATAAAGAAACAACGTCTGATTAGACGTTGTTTTTTGTTAATCACTGAAAGGTAACTTCCTCAATTCTAGTTGTGATGTATAAATTGTCGACCATCGAAGAAGCAATTTAAGTTTGACGTTACGAATGGACCGATATAAGGAATACTATTTGGTTTGAAGTTTTATCACCGGTAATTGATGGCTAAGTTAGATTAGGTTGGATCGTATAGGAGGATCGTATAGGAG
>NZ_JBFTMA010000351.1:0-4809 GCF_056396725.1 Bacillus sp. 05T31 | reverse complement strand
GCATTAAACAGTATGCTAAGTCGATTTGTAACAATCAAGTTACATCAAAATGATTTTGAATCTGCCAACAAATATTTTTCTTCCGTAGCAATCGCAAATATTGTATTATCAATAATCCTTTGCATTCCAACTATAATGATGATATTGCTGTTGGATAAGGTAATTAATATACCTGAGAACTTTATTTTTGATGTTAAACTACTCTGGTTGTTTTTATTCTGTAGCTTTTTTCTTAATTTATCAACGAGTGTATTTGATGTAGCGACATTTGCGAAAAACAGGTTAGATCTTTCTGCATCGATTAATATTAAATCAAATATATTCAGAGCTTTATTATTAATTGTTCTTTTTAGTTGTATATCACCACATTTATGGTATATCGGTATTGCATTTTTAATTTGTACAATATATATGGTTGTTAAAAAATATAAATTTTATAAAGAATTAACGCCGGATCTTATAGTTGCAAAAAAGTCCTTTGATTGGAAATCAATACCTATTATTGGATTGGTCGTTTTTGGGAAGGACTTTTTTTCTTTATGGATGGGCTCACTTTCCGATAGTGAAATTATAAAAGTGCACATGCTATCGATATTAACTTTATTGCCTATGTTATGTGATACAATTGTTAATCCATTATTTAACGTTAATACAATTACTACGAGGGTTAAAATTCCTGTTATTACAAATCTTATTATAGGTATTTTAAATGTATGTATTGTATATCTTCTTGTAAAATATACAAACCTTGGTGTTTTCGCAGTTGCAGGTGTAAGTGCCATTATGGTGCTCCTACGCATGATTTTATTTATACCTGTATATTCAGCGCATATATTAAAGGTGAAATGGTCTACTTTTTACTGGGTATTGTTGCGCGGAGGTTTGTCTCTTATAATTTTGGCCATTGTATTTATGTTGATTCATAATCTAACTAATATAACATCATGGTTCTCTTTAATAATAATTTGTATGTTAGCTGGAATGTTCGGATACATTTTGAATTTTTTAATTATGTTTAACAAGGACGAAAAGAGAATCGTTATCAATGTATTAAAGCAAAAATTGAATAAGAATTAGTTTTTATATAAATATATTAATTAAACGGGGGCAGTATTAATAGTATGAAACCATTAATGTTTATAAAGAAAAAAATAGCATTATTTATCAGGAAACCTATTTTTCCTACTGAACGTCTTCGTTATAAGAAAATAGTAGATGATAAATTTCATGAAGCTAAAAATCATAATTTAAGATATTTATATGATAAACAGGAAGAAAAACAGTGGAAAAATGCCTTTTATAAGATGTTATGTGCAAATAAAAATGGGCATGAAATACTTTGTGCATTTACAGATAATCAGGTTGAACTGGTTAATTTTTCTTCAAGAGAAGATGAAGGACCTATTTTAATCTCTATTGTGAAGAATGAAAAAAAACGAATTCCAACGTTTTTTAAACATTATAGGGATATGGGAATTAAACATTTCGCTATTTTAGATAATGATTCAAACGATGGAACAGGAGAATGGTTATGCCTTCAGGATGATTGTGATGTGTTTCATACATCAGAGGCATACTCTACACAAAAAAGAGAAGCTTGGGTTAATCGATTACTAAGTCATTATGGACACAATAGATGGTACTTAGTAGTGGATTCAGATGAGCACTTTGTATACCCAGGGATGGAATCGCAAAACATTAATGAATTTATTTTTAGTATGAAGGAAAAAGGTTATGAAAGAGTGCGTTCGTTAATGTTAGATATGTATCCAAAGGATAATATCAATCTTACAACCAACGAAAAAGATGAAGATTATACAGCCCAATACTCTTATTTCGATAAAAACTCTTATAAAGTAACAAAAGAGTATTTTGGAATAATGGTGAGTGGGGGGCCTAGAAAGCGTATTTTTAATTTGGATGTCTATTTGACAAAACATCCTCTATTTTATTTTAATACTGGTGACATACAAGGGCATTCACATTATCAATATCCATATCAGAAGAATAAGAACTTACCTTGCTTCACAGCTCTGTTACATTACAAATTTCTTAATAGTGATATAAGTAAATATGAACAGCGAGTTAAAGCGGGTAATTTTTATAATGGCAGTGAGGAATATAAACGTTATTTGAAACGATTCAATAATCATGATGATTTTACATTCTTTTATGATGGATCAATAAAGTATCAGAATTCTGATTCCTTATTTGAGATTGGGGTTATTGAAAAAAATTACTAACGGATGAAGCGGTTAGTTTTTTTAATGTAAATCAATATTATTCGATAACGGATATTAGTCGAACACTTTTCGACTAACTTATATTTTGTAAAGAACATAGATTTTAATGGTTAACTAAGGTGATTTATTTTTTATAGGTGCTTTTATAACTTGATAATAAAGTTAGGGATTTTGCTTTGGAACCTACATTTTTTCTCTGTATCTATTTGTGTAATTAATGGTAGGTTAGGAAAGGAATAATCAAAATCTATTCAATCAATTGAAAAAAATATAATCAAATGGGGTGTCCGAAGAGTAACAACCTTTATTCCGGATCTCTACAATTTATAAAAAATATACAATTATGTAAAAATTCAGATGCAGGGGGAGATTTATATGTTTAAAATTGCAGTAGCTGGTACTGGATACGTTGGTTTAGTAGCTGGTGTATGTTTTGCTGAAGTAGGACATCAAGTAACTTGCGTTGATATTGATGAAAAAAAAGTGAATTTAATGAAATCAGGTGTTTCACCAATTTATGAGGCTGATTTAGAGGAGTTAATGCAGAAAAATTATGCTGCTGGAAGAATTAATTATACAACGGATTACAAGTCGGCATATAAAGACGCAGATGCTATTTTTATTGGAGTTGGGACTCCAGAACAAGCAGATGGTTCTGCAAATCTTTCTTACATTGCAACTGTTGCAAAACAAATTGCTGAAAGTGTAGAAAAGGATTGTCTTGTTGTTGTAAAATCAACTGTTCCAATTGGAACAAATGACAAAGTTGAGCAGTTTATTCAGGACTTTTTAGTTAATGATGTGAGAGTAGAAGTTGCATCAAACCCGGAGTTTTTAGCTCAAGGTTCTGCTGTTCATGACACTTTATATGCAGAAAGAATTGTTATTGGTACAGAAAGTAAATGGGCTGAGGAAGTATTAATGAATCTTTATAAGCCGTTTCATTTGCCTATAGTTTCAGTGAATAGAAGATCAGCTGAAATGATTAAGTATGCTTCTAATGATTTCTTAGCTCTTAAAATTTCTTATATGAACGATATTGCGAATCTTTGTGAATTAGTTGGCGCGGATATTCAAGATGTTGCAAAAGGTATGAGCTTTGATGAGCGTATTGGAAATAAATTTCTAAATGCTGGTATTGGATTTGGAGGATCATGCTTCCCTAAAGATACTAAAGCATTAGAGTATTTAGCGAGACAAAATGGTTACGAATTAAAAACGGTAAAAGCCGCTATCGATGTAAATAAGAATCAAAAGACTTTATTATACAAAAAGGCGAGTCAAAGGTTAATTACTTTCAACGGTCTTAAAGTAGCGGTGCTAGGGTTGACATTTAAACCGGGTACAGATGACTTAAGAGAAGCTGCATCTCTTGAAAATATTCCTCAATTGTTAGAGCAAGGCGCAGATATTTATGCATTTGATCCAGTCGGTGCAAATAATTTTGCGAAAGTGCATCCAGAGGGAAGAAATAAGAATGGAAATATCACTTATGTTACTAATATTGAACAAGCTTTAGAAGGTGCAAATGTTTGTTTTATCTTCACTGAGTGGGGAGAAGTGAAGGCACTAACTCCAGAGATGTATAAAAAGTTAATGAGAACACCTCTAATTTATGATGGAAGAAACATTTATGATGTTCAAGCAATGCAAGAAGTTGGTATAGAATATCATTCCGTTGGCAGAAAATCAACAAATAGAGAGCGTATGAAGGAGTTGAATAACATTGAACTGCAAGCCTCTAGATAATAGTAAAACATATCTTATTACTGGAGCAGCTGGTTTTGTAGGATACTTCTTATCTAAGAAATTATTAGAACAAGGTTGCCAAGTAATAGGTATCGATAATATAAATGACTATTATGATGTAAATCTTAAATATGCTCGTTTAGAGCAACTGAAACCGTATGAGAAATTTACTTTTATTAAAGGTGATATTTCTGATAAGGATATGATTACTAAGCTTTTTGAAGAGTACAAGCCAAATATTGTAGTGAATTTGGCTGCACAAGCTGGTGTGAGATATTCAATTGAAAATCCAGATGTATACATTCAAAGTAATATCATTGGTTTCTATAATATTCTTGAAGCGTGTAGATATTACCCAGTAGACCATCTTGTATATGCATCATCTAGTTCTGTTTATGGAGCAAATAAAAAAGTTCCATTTGAGGAAACAGATTTTGTAGACAATCCAGTATCACTTTATGCATCTACTAAGAAATCAAATGAATTAATGGCTCATACATATAGTCATTTGTATAAAGTTCCGGCTACTGGACTTCGCTTCTTTACGGTATATGGTCCTATGGGGCGTCCAGATATGGCTTACTTTGGATTTACTGATAAGTATTTTGCTGGGGAGCCAATCAAGATATTTAATAATGGTGATTTTGAAAATGACTTATATCGTGATTTTACTTATATAGATGATATTGTTGAAGGAATCCAACGCCTTTTAAGTAATCCACCTGAAGGTGATGTTGAACATAAAGTATTCAATATTGGAAATAATAATCCTGAAAAACTAATGGTGTTTATAGAAACGTTAGAAAAAGCACTAGGT
>NZ_JBFTMA010000350.1:0-4332 GCF_056396725.1 Bacillus sp. 05T31 | reverse complement strand
GGTCTTGCATGGGAATGGTGGAGAACAATTATTAATGAACAAAATGTTCCGTTAACAAATGAAATAAAGGTCTCAATTGGAGGAACAACATTATACCCAACTGCTAATATTAATCATAATTAAAGGCAACGTATACGTCCGAAGCGCCCTGTTTACAGGGCGCTTTTTTACTTAGTTGAAAGTATATCGGCGTTTTTCAAATATATCATAATCAATTCGCAAATCTTATAATCATATTTTTTAATGGCTGCATGAATGTTTTCAATGATTTCATTCCTTATTATTAAATCCCCATAAATTTAAATTAGCCTATCTTTATTAATTCATTATGTATCAGCATTTGGATTTTTTATAAAGAAAAGGCACTATCCTCAAAGTGCCTCTTCCTACTTAATCTACAATGGGATAGCAACACATCGCCATCCTTTCTGTATATTTCTACAAAAAGAATAACGTTCTCTGTGAATTATGGATATAAATTTATCTTAGGTTGATAGTGATGTATGATGCCTCCATATACATAAATACATTTTGTCGAAATTATTAAAAAGGGGAATTTTTCTATTTGAAGAACTAATAATTGATTGTCAATATGTATTAGAAATCTCAATCTAAACTAAAGGAGAACAAAATGGGACAAAACAATAAAGGCTTTTCTGAAACAGGATTGCGCAAAATGCGCAATGTACTGGCGCAGCATGTCGATTCTGGAAAGATTCCTGGGCTCGTCGCCTTAGTCAGCCGAAACGGGGAGACGCACGTCGAAGCGCTTGGAACAATGAGGCATGATGGTGGCGCACCAATGCGTCGGGACACGATCTTTCGATTGGCGTCCACTAGCAAGCCGATCGCAGTTTCACCAGTAATGGTTCTGCTCGACGAGTGCAAACTGCATTTAGACGACCCAGTAGACAAATGGCTGCCCGAACTCGCTGACCGGCAGGTGTTGAAACAGCCCGATGGTCCACTGGAAGAGACCGTCCCAGCACGGCGTCCTATCACTGTACGAGACCTGTTGACCTCCACATTCGGTCTCGGAGTGGATCTCACGTTGATGGGTTCTCCGATCATGAACGCGTTCTTCGAGAGTGGGATATTCGACACGCCAGGGCAGGATATGCCCGATCCAGATGAGTTTATGTGTCGCCTAGGTGCACTTCCGCTAAGCTACCAGCCCGGAGAGCGGTGGCAGTATCATATCAGTATTGAAGTGCTCGGCATTCTTGTTGCCAGGGTCACGGGTCAGACATTCGAGTCGTTCCTGCGCGAACGCATATTCGATCCACTGGGAATGAAGGACACTGGTTTCTACGTGCCTGAGCTCAAGATTGACCGGCTTCCACCTGCCTTCAACCCAGATCCGCAGACAGGTGAGTTCATCGTGTGGGATGAGGGTACAGGCGGACGTTACAGCAAACCTCCAGCATTTCAAGCAGGCGGTGGTGGGCTGCTCGCAACCATCGACGATTATCACGCGTATTTGCAGATGCTGTTGAACAAAGGGATGCACGGAACCAAACGGATTCTGTCTAGGCCCGCAGTCCAGCTGATGACCACCAACCGTCTTACTCCTGAACAACAAGTATACCGAGACGATTTGGCCAAAAACAACGTCCATTTGTCGTTTGGACAAGGGATACAAGGTGGCTGGGGCTTTGGGATGGGGGTGCGTACCTATCTTGGAGACTACGCGTCTATCGGTCAATTCGGCTGGGATGGCGGAACTGGCACTACAGCTTACGCTGATCCAGACAAACAGTTTATTGGAATTCTGTTCACCCAGGTTGGGATGTCAACTCCGGCCCCATCGCATCTTATCCAAGACTTCTGGACCACGGTCTACCAAGCAATCGAAGACTGAAACCGAACTTAGGTATTGTTTAAAGGAAAACTCCAAGACAAATTATACGCATGATGGCCACCATCAACACCATGGTTAAAAGCTATGGCAGGACGGGAAGTGTTGGAAGTACTACGAGAACAGTTTGGCATTATTAATAAGAGCCAAATAATAAATCCTCTTGGATGCAAGAGGATTTTTTTTATTGGGAATAGTAAGGATGAGGGGAGGTGCATTACATATGGGAAAAGGTAGAAGTAATAATGCTGGTAAAAAGCAACCGAATTTCGATGATTCATCTAATTTCGCTAAACAAAGCCAACCGACAGAAAAGAAGAAGAAATAAGAAAAGGATCTCTCTTTATCAAGAGAGATCCTTTTTTAAATATATTGACGTTTCAGCACAACATATCGATTGCTTAACCAAATAGTCATAAATACAAGGCTTAAACTCCTGCGAATGGAAGCCAATTTAATATTATTGTCCTGCTTTTTCTAATGGGTGGAATGATTGCTCAAATTGTAGCCTTGAGGAACCCTCAGCGAGTTCTAAGTATAACTTTGATTGCATCAAGTATTTTTGGCTCTGAAGACAACAAACGGAATTTGCCTCCGATCGATGAGAAGATACTCACTTACCATGCTAATGGGGCCAAACTAAATTGGTCGGATGAAGAATCTGTTGCAAATTACTTGGTTACAGGATCAGTGTTACTCTGTGGTTCAAAGCATAAGTTCGATGAGAAGAGGGCTTATAAGCAGGTAGAAAAAGAAATAAAACGAGCAAATAACCTACTCAGTATGTTTAATCACTCACTTCTTAAAGGCGATGATTCTTATGAGGGGAAGTTAAAAGAAATTAATATACCTACTTTGGTTATCCACGGTACAGAAGATACAGTGCTTCCATACGAGCATGGTCTTGCTCTTGTTAATGGAATTCCCCATGCTGTATTACTAACCGAAGGATCGGGGCACGAGATTCATTGCGACGATTGGGTTCATATAATCAGCGCTATTTCGAACCATACTTCACTCTTATAATCATTATAGGAATCGCATAAAACAAAAACACTTGGAAAAAGGGCTACAATTGAATTTGTAACCCTTTTTTTCTATTGAAAATCAGTTTTGGAGCGGTTACTCAATTATAGAATATTAATACTCAGTGATTGATAATTCTGTCTTGTAAGGGGTAGTACCACATCGCTATCAAGCTAAGATTATGCGAAGTCAATTTTAGGAGAAAAACGCCATCCTTTCCTATGATTCTACAGAAAGGATAACGCCTTTTTAGCTTTATGGGTAGTGCAAAAACTTAGCTTTATAGCGATGGGACGGAATCCCTATAAAGATTTTTAATGTAATAAAATACGTTTATGTTACTATTGAATATTTCATCTCCTATTCCTTTGCTAAATGCCATTTAATGATATGTCCAGCGTGTGTAAGACCTCCTTCAAACCCATAGAGTAAGAGAGTGTCCCCGTTTTTCACCTTTCCTTCGTTCATACCTATGTCTAATGCCAATGGAATGGAGACGGAAGAAGTATTCCCCATGTATGTTACACTCGTTAATGTTTTATCCAGTGGGACACCTGATTTTTCACATATAGATTCAATCATTCGCAAATTAGCACTATGTGGAACAAACCAGTTCACCTCATCCAGTTGTAACTCTGCTTGACATAACAATTCTTTAATACCAATTGGTAGTGTCCGTGCTGCCCGCTTATATACTTCTCTTCTATTTTGAACTATCTTCCCATGTGTTTTTAAAGGATTTCCAAACATGGTAGTAGATAAATTTTTACGATATACATGCATACCTCCTTCCCCATTTGTCCCAATATGGGTAGCTATAAAGCTAGACACTTCTTCATCTTTCTCTACTAAAACAGCTGCGGCTCCATCTCCAAATAAGATACATGTAGTTCGATCTGTATAGTCTGTAATCTTAGATAAGGTTTCTGTCGTTACAATTAAAATCTTGCGATGAAGACCAGATGTAATTAAACCATTCGCCAGATGTAATCCATATGTAAAACCAGCACAAGTCGCATTGAAATCAACAGCGCCTGTATGCTGAATATTAAAATGCTCTTGTATTTGGCAGGCTACACTTGGAAAAGTGTAGTCAGGCGTAGTTGTTGAAACGAGAATACAATCCACGTCGACAAGACTTTTATGATAACGTTCCACTAAGTTTTCAATAGCTTTAAAAGCTAATGTAGAGGCATATTCGTTATCACCAGCATTTCTTCTTTCCTTCATCCCAGTTCTTTGTACAATCCATGCATCATTTGTATCTACTAGTTTTTCTAAATCATCATTGGTCAGCTTTTTTTCAGGTACATAGGTACCRATAGCTGTAATTCTTGCTTTTGATTGCATACATTTATCCTCCTTTACTATTTTTACACTTAATTATATAATCAAATAATAGTACCAGGTGCTAATTATTGTCAATATTCGAACATGCTATTTTAGGG
>NZ_JBFTMA010000349.1:0-4340 GCF_056396725.1 Bacillus sp. 05T31 | reverse complement strand
GTCACTAGAAGCACTCAAAGTTACGACAATTAAATCTAGTCCATCTTTTGAAGCTGTTGTGACAAGCGTCCGTCCTGCTTTCTTCGTAAAACCTGTCTTTCCCCCTGTTGCAAATTCATAATAAGATGTCACAAGCTTATGTTTATTTTTCCACGGATAATCCCAAGAATCCGATTTATATGTTTTTGTTCCAAAAATCTCCTTAAAGGTCTCGTTCCCCATTGCATATTTCGTTAATAATGCCATGTCATAAGCCGACGAATAATGCGATCCATCCCCATCCAAGCCATGCGGGTTTGAGAAATGCGTATCTTTCATTCCRATTTCTTTCGCCTTTTSATTCATTAAATATACGAAYCCTTCTATACTCCCTCCCACATTTTCAGCAATTACTTGTGCTGCATCATTACCAGATCTAAGCATTAATCCGTAAACTAAATCTTCTAACTTCACTTTTTGTCCAGGTTTTAAGTAAATTGCCGACCCTTCTACTCGTACCGCTTCATTACTAACCGATACTAGCTCTTTCATTTTTCCTGATTCAGCAGCTAACAATGCTGTCATAATTTTTGTTATACTAGCAATTTTTTGTGGCTCATGTTCTAATTTTCCATATAGCACACGACCGGATTGTTGTTCCATTAAGACTGCGTTACGAGCACTGACACCACCGTTCATTTTTGCATATGTAGGAATCGGCATAACGCTTGCGTACATTATAATTAGCGTAATTATTATACAAATTCGTCTCATATTTCCCCCCACGTCCTTTTGGCACTTTTTGTACAAGTTTATGCTTGGCCTTTTAAAATATGAACGAAATCTTCCTTCCACCTCCACTAAAAAAGACGCATGGGATATGCGTCTAATACGGTGTCCATTCAACTTGCTTCGCAATTTCAAATCGCTTTTCTACATCTGGCCAATTTACAACATTCCACCAATTTTTAATATATTCATCTTTTCGATTTTGATATTGTAAATAATACGCATGTTCCCATACATCCAGTACAAGGAGCGGTATCGTATCCCACTGTGTAAACAATTGATGAAGCGTGCTTTGCAAAATTTCTAACCTTCCCGACCGAGGCACCCACACAAGAATTGCCCATCCAGACCCCTCAACTTTCGAAGCCGCCTCTGTAAAATGTTTTTGAAAACGTAAGTAACTCCCAAAATCCTTCTCAATTTCTTGTGATAATGYCCCTCGTGGACCCCCACCACCATCTTTTTTCATGTTATTCCAAAATATCGTGTGTAAGTAATGACCTGATCCATGAAAAGCCGCTTCTCTTTCCCAATGCTTAATTAAATCAAATTGATTTGTTTTTCTCGCTTCTTCCATCATCTTCTCTGCTTTATTTAATCCTTCCACGTAACTACGATGRTGTTTATCATGGTGTAACATCATAATTTCTCGTGAAATGTACGGTTCTAGCGCATTATATGGATAAGGTAATGGCGGAAGGGTATGCCCCCCAATCGGAACAGCTCGTTCGCTATCCCCTCTTTCACATAGTTCATATTCCTCTCCTTCTTGCATAAATACTTCCTGTAAATGGTGTTGAATATGTTCTACATCCTCACTTATTTCATACATAAACTCGGCATCTGTGTCGTATTCATGCTCTTTCATACGCTCTAATAAAGTTTGAATTTTATAAGCAAGCATATGGACATCATACACTTCCATTGCACGGCTATCTAATACTTGAAGAACACTTTCACACCAGCTCTCTACTTCATGAAAGTAATCTGTAAATACACCTTGCTGACTCATGTCACACCTCCTTGATGCTACCCACTTTAACTATATTCAATTAAAATCCCTTATATAACTGGACAAACGGAAAAGAAGCTAAGTGTCCTTAGCTTCTTTTCCTTAATTAATATTTGTGCAACATTTTTGTTTGGTAATCTGTCTCATAATATTCTAGTTCTTCACGCATCAATTGAAATTTCCCTTCTAAATCCTTCATCATTCGTTCTATAGATCCAGGGGGGCTTTGCTGAAAAACAATAGAATTTTTCCCTGTATAAGCAGAACGACTATTTTCATACCAATGATCATTCTTTGGCGAAAAAAACTCTGCAATTACTTGATGGTAAATCTTATATAAAACTTTTTCAGCTGCGGTCTTTCGAAATGGTTGGCTATTCAACAAAACAAAACATGCATCAAGTCCTTCTTCACAAAAAACAAGAAGTCTTCTTATTGATGCTAATATTCCTTTATAGTATTGCTCGTTTCCTGTTGGTGCCTCCTCCAATAAAGAAGATAACGTATGATAATTTACATAATTAGTTATCAAGGAAATTACATCTTCTAAAAATATAGAAACTTGTTCTGTTTGATTTTCAACCATCAAATTAGACATGGCTTCTCTCTCCTTTGCCGTTTTACGCTATTTCTACTCTTTTATTTTTATGTAATTCAGCTAATATTTCTTGTACTTTCACCACTGTTCCCTCGTCAAAGTATCGTTGAAAGTCTGTTACTTCATTGAGATACAAGCGCTTCTGCGCGCGTAGCTCTTTATTGTTCACTAAACAAGCGATCGCTACAATATCTCGTAAATATACGTCTTGTTCTTCTACTTTATAAACTGGATTTCCTTCAAAAGAGGTAATTTCTTGTAAAATTTCTTCAAAATATCGAACATATAAGACAGAAAAGGTTTTCTCTTGATTATTTAATATATATGTCACTTCAGATCTATTGAAAAAATCTTCTGATGTATTCGGTTGTGCTTTTTCTAACTCATATCCTGCATAACCTATTATAATCATCTACTTCCCCTCTCTTCCTTCCTTCTTTCATCTTATATTAACTTAATTTTCCGATAAACGAAATATTCTTTTAAATATAACCTATATAAAAAATAGCTTCCCTATACAGGAATTTACCTTTTTATTTTTCTTGAAGTTTGTCATAATAATATTATTGTCTCAGTTTTCTTACACAAGGAGAGTTGTATTTATGTCGTTTTCATGGAAACGTTTCTTACAAATCGGGAAAATAATCTTCCCATTTGTTGTCTTAACAATTGTTTTCTTTCAAGCTAAAAAAGAATTAGCGGGCATTTCTTTTTTAGAAGCAATTGAAACAATTAAAAACATTCCAACTGGTGGGGTATTTTTAGCGATTACACTCGGTGCATTTGCCGTTTCAACAATGTTCTTTTATGACTTTGTTATGCTTCGTTACTTAAAAGCAGATATACCTGTACAAAAGATTTTCCGTATCTCATGGATTGCAAACACTTTAAATGGATTTATCGGTTTTGGTGGTCTTGTTGGTGCCGGTGTACGTACAATGCTATATCGTCCACATATAAAAGAGAATGGGAAACTTATTAAAAGCATTGCTTGGATGACAACCGCTTTTATTAACGGATTAGCCATTCTGTCATTCCTCGGCCTTATTGGAATATTAGACACTAGTTTTATTCTGCACGAAAAACCGTGGTTATGGCCTGTTCTTATCTTCTTTGCTCTTTTCGTTCCTATATACATTGGGTTTTCTAAAATTAAAAATAGAAAAACAAAACAGACTGACGGACAAGAAGAAGAAGAAGAGAAAAATCCAACTATTTTATATTCATTAGTTTCATTAGTCGAGTGGGTATCAGCTGGTATCGTTATGTACGTCATTTTAATATTGTTTGGAATTGATATCGAATTTCAAAAGTTTTTAGGTGTCTATGTAATTGCTGCTTTAGCTGGTGTCGTAAGTCTTGTCCCTGGTGGCCTTGGTTCATTTGATCTTGTTTTCTTAACCGGACTAGGACAATACGGAGTTGATACAGGCGTATTACTACCCGCTATGTTATTATATCGACTTGTCTATTACATCTTACCATTCTGCCTTGGTCTCATTTTTGCAGCATTTGAAATGACAGGAGCGGCCATAAAAAAAATTGAAGACAAACCATTTATCGCACCTGCATTAGAAACAACTGGTGTAATTTGGACTTTACAACGTGATTTTTTAGGGAAATTAGGTTCATGGGCATCCGCCGCTTTAACCGTATTCGCTGGCTTAATGGTTATTCTATCAACAATTTTACCGACTAGTATAAATCGAGCTCACGCCTTACATATTTTAGCTCCAAAGCATCTTATTCAATTTTCTTTTAGCTTATCATTAACATTCGGTATTCTCCTCTTGATTCTTTCGCGAGGCATATATTATGGAACAAAGCGTTCTTACTATATGACGATTGTTTCTTTAATTGGAGCAGCAATCTTTAATACCCTAAAAGGAATTGATATTGAAGAAACCTTTATTTTATTAATCGTACTTGCTGTGTTGTATATGCTTCGCAAAAGATTTGCAC
>NZ_JBFTMA010000348.1:0-4340 GCF_056396725.1 Bacillus sp. 05T31 | reverse complement strand
AAGCAGGCAAGCATTTTATCAAAAGATTATGGATGTCCTTTCTTTGTTAGGAGGGAAAAGGCATGACTTTTCGTCAGTTCGCATTTAATAATATTTTTCGTAATAAGCGTACATACGCTGCCCATTTTTTAAGTTGTGCATTTTCTATTATGATTTTCTTTACGTATGCCCTGTTATTATTTCATCCTGATTTACAAGGGGAATTAAAATCGACGAGTACAACAATAAGTGCATTTGGTACATTGGGATTTTCAGTTTCGCAAGGCTTGATTTTTGTATTTTCATTTTTCTTCATTCTATATTCAGTTAGTTCATTTTTAAAAACGCGTAAGAAAGAATTTGGCATTTTAATGATGCAAGGTATGTCAATGAGACAGCTTAAGAAGTTATTGTTAATTGAAAATATGTTGATTGGACTTGGGTCAATTTGTATAGGGATTTTCATAGGACTCATATTTTCTAAACTAGTYTTATTGATAAGCGCWAGTGTATTAATGATTARTAATGGTTTRCCTTTTTATATACCAGTGCRGGCTGTATTATTAACAGTTATCACATTTTTTT
Source organism: Bacillus sp. 05T31 (assembly GCF_056396725.1). Taxonomy (NCBI): domain Bacteria; kingdom Bacillati; phylum Bacillota; class Bacilli; order Caryophanales; family Bacillaceae; genus Bacillus; species Bacillus sp. 05T31. The sequence continues at coordinate 3,776 of NZ_JBFTMA010000348.1, read as the reverse complement.
TCTTGTTTTTAATTGTTTCACTATTTACATTTAAAATGATAAAAGTAACGGAACTTGTGGAACTTATTCGAGCAGAGGAAAAGCCAAAACCTGAACCGAAATCTTCAGTTTTATTATCGCTACTTTCTTTAATTAGTATAGGGTATGGATATTTTTTAGTATTTCGCTTCATACCAAGTACCAGTTTTATTACGCTTGGGATAGGTGTGCTCCTAGTAATTATAGGAACATACTTTTTATATACACAGTGTAGCGTTTACATATTGCACCTTGCGAAAAGGAGAGAATCTTTCTTTTTAAAGAGAACAAATATATTAACATTTTCTGAATTAATTTACCGTATGAAAGATAATGCAACGATGTTTTTTATAGTATCTATTGTTTCAGCGGTTGCATTTACAGCGATTGGTACGACAGCTGCTCTTGGAAATAGGGATTTGGTAAGGATGACAAATCCCTATACATTTTTGTATGGAAGTTTTGAAAACGATAAAGTATTAAATGAAAATCTTTCTATTATAAAAAAACACCTTTCTGATGCTAATATTCCGTATCGAGTGGCTTCATCTTCATTTATATACACAGAAAATAACGTAAATGTAATGAAGTTAAGTGAATATAACGATCTTGCTAAAGCACTCGGGTATCAACAAGAAACGATTGAAAAAGAAGATGAAATTTTATTAATTCCTGGAGTCGTATCACAAAAACAAGAATTTAAAAATGGCGACTATAAAAAGAATATAGAAGTCATTCAAGGTGACTGGACAAAGACATTTCATGTGAAAAAAGCTGTAGAAAATTTAGTTTTACCACATGATTCTAGAACTATTTATATCGCTGTTAAAGATCAGGTATATGATGGAATCCCTCTTACTAGTGACCCAGTTAATAAAGACATTCAATATCGTACTTACGGATTTGTTGTAGACGATTGGATGAAAACRAAGGGAATTTCAAACGAATTAATTAGTACATTTGAGAAAGATACTAGAGTAGGTAATTTTCAATTTCGGGCTTTAACTATAGATTTGTTAAGTGCAAAGCAAACGAATGGACTATTACTTATGGCAAGTGTTTTAGTCGGAATCGTCTTCTTCACATTCGCCGCTAGTTTTATTTATTTCCGATTATATACTGATTTGGATCGCGATCAACAGCAATATAAACTGATTTCAAAAATGGGATTAAGTAAACGAGAGCTAAAAAAGGTTGTAACGAGACAGTTAGTATTAATGTTCTTCTTACCGATTGTCGTTGCAGTGATTCATACTGTAGTCGCTTATATGGCRTTACAACAATTAGTTGATTTTTCTATAATAAATAGCTCTATCATTATTTTAATTTCATTTGTATGTATACAAGTTCTATACTTCTTTATTACTCGTTGGCGTTACCTACAAAAGCTTTATAAGACTATGGAGCAATAAAATTATTTTACCTAAAAAGATTACAGAAAAGCATATGAAAAATAAATTGAATTATGAAAGGAACCGTGATGAAAAGAACTTTAACTATTTGTATGTTAACTATAATACTTTTAATAAGCTTTAGTGCATGCTCTAAAAAGGACAACCCATTTCCTGCAACCGGTGTATTAATCATTGGAGATGAAAATAAAACTTCACCTATTATTAATCGTTATCAGGAAATTACGAAAGAAAATGAAGTGTTTTCTGTGAAAACAGGTAAATATGGAAAAGGACAGGTGTTAATTTTAAATGAATCTACAGCACAAGCGATGATTAAAGCAAATATTTTTCGTAAACGAGATAATGTATCCAATATAAAACTAATAGATACGTTACCGAAATTCCCTAAAGAAGGCTCGCTGTTGTTTACACATGAAGACGAAAAGAATATGAAAAGTATTGAATTAGAAGGAAAAGAAATTCCTGTTTCATACGATAGTGACGCTTGGATAGGTAACACTCGTAAATATCCAACGCAATGGTATGTGATTGTATCAMAAAATAGTRTGTATAAAGAAATAAAGGYAAATGAAACGAAAATGCAMCTTCTTCATYTGAAAAAATCTYTAGGRGAYGAAAARCCTAARATGTCGACAGATAATACATTGGTTAATGAAAATGTCAAAGTAAAAAAGCTAATTAAAGGTTTGGAAGGAGAAGTATCTTTTCAGTTTGTAACGATTGGAGAAAAACCTTAAAAAAGAGTTCGAGGCTGATGAAAATTTTATCAACTTCGAACTCTTTTTAGTTTATAGACCAATCAAATATTATGCTTTACATTACTTCATCTAATCGAGTCTCACTCGTTTCTTCAATCGCATTTGAATTTTGAGCTTCTTTTTCTTTACGAGACTTTTGTAGCATTTCAAGGATGATCCATAAAGGAACACCTTTATCCTTTAACATCTTCCATAAATCTAATTCGTTAAATTTATGCTCAGGCTGTTTCATTTCTTTTTCAGATAAACGAATATCGAACTTGATAGGATCATTCGCTTTCTTACCTTCAAGTTTAGTAGAAGAGATAGTATTATGCTCAAGATTAGATGGAGTTATTTTAGGAGGTTGAGATAATGTATGAATGTTTGATCCGATTTGCATGCTTTTTCCTCCTTTTCAAGTAATGAAATAAGTTTTCTTATGATTTTTAAATCCATTTAACATGAGGAAACTATATTTAATTATAAATTCAAATAATCAGATTTACAAGTTGTATTGTAAAAAGTAAATGTTTACTTGAATTAATATTTATCAACATTTGTGTATGTTGTCTATATATACAACGTATATAAAATACTTTACATTATGTTTAAGTTGCAAACTAATTTTGTGTTTTTTTTCAAAGATAAATGTAAACGTTTTATTGAGGGGGAGAAAGTATGGGGAAGTTATTTTTAAAAGTATGTTTTTTTACATTAGTGACTGTTTGTTCATTCGCAGCGAAAACAACTTACGCTGAAGAGAGACAACAAAATAATTATCCTATCATATTAGTGAATGGATTTGCTGGATGGGGTAGGGAAGAAATGTTAGGGGTAAAATATTGGGGTGGTGTTCATGATATACAGGAAGATTTAAAAAGAAATGGTTATACAGTACATACTGCTGCTGTTGGCCCTGTTTCTAGTAATTGGGACCGTACATGTGAATTATACGCGCAAATTAACGGTGGAACAGTAGATTATGGTGCGGCACATGCTGAGAAACATGGACATAATCGTTTTGGTAGAACATATAGTGGTTTTGCACCGAATTGGAGTGAAACAAATAAAGTTCATTTAGTTGGGCATAGTATGGGAGGACAAACGACGAGAACATTAGTACAGCTATTAAAAGAAGGAAGTTATGAAGAAAAAAATCATGTGAAAAATCATCCGAACACAAAGATATCACCACTATTTGAAGGTGGTAAATCGTATGTTCATAGTGTTACAACATTAGCAACTCCTCACAATGGTACAACACTTGCGGACGGAAGTCTTCTGTTGCCGTTTGTTAAAGATTTACTCATTACAGCTGCAAGTTTAGGAGGAAACAATAATTTATCATTATATGATTTTAAATTGGAACAATGGGGTATAAAAAAGAATGCCGGAGAGTCTTTTTTCCAATATAGTGATCGTATTCTAAATAGTTCAATTTGGAAAAATACAAAAGATATAAGTCAATGGGATTTAAGTACTGATGGTGCAAAAGAGTTAAATAATTGGGTAAAGACGCAATCGGATGTATATTATTTATCCTATAGTGGACATGCATCGCAAGCAGCACCAATAACAGGCTTACATTTACCTCATATAACGA
>NZ_JBFTMA010000347.1:0-9564 GCF_056396725.1 Bacillus sp. 05T31 | reverse complement strand
CAGCAGGCTCCAGTATTAAAACAATGCCATCCTCTTCAAACATATAATCACGCCTTCCAACAATCCATTTACTATGGCTCAAGTATTGCCTTGAAAGGATAGGTTTTAAACACCCTTTCTAACAATATATAACCATTTCATGATCAAATAGCTTATACGGCTTATATGATTTCACCACAAATACAAAAAAACTCAAACCTTGAACTACCAAGAATTTGTGTTTTTTTGCATCTCATTCTTATATACCTTTATCAAGCTCATATAACCTACGATATTTCTCATTTTCTTTCAGTAGCTGTTCGTGACTACCTTGCATAGCGATTTGGCCACTATCAAGGAAAATAATTTCATCTACATGTTCAATTCCTACAAGATGATGTGTAATCCAAATAACAGTCTTTTCTTCTGTTGCAGAAAACATGGTTTCTATTAAGGCTAATTCCGTTTTAGGGTCTAAACCGATAGTTGGTTCATCAAGCACAATAATCGATGCTTCTTGCATAAGAGTTCTTGCAAATGCTACCCTTTGCCTTTCTCCGCCAGAAAACCTCTTTCCCATTTCATGCATTTTTGTTTGTAATCCATCAGGAAGAGAAGCAATGTGCGGTGCTAGCTGTGCTTTCTCTAAAGCTCTCCATATCTCTTCATCATTAGCCTCTGGTTTACCGATCCGCACATTATTTCCAATTGTCGTATCGAATAAATGTGGCTTTTGGTTTAATACAGAAATATATTTTGACAAAAAATCCGTATGAGCTTGTTCACCATTCAATATAACTTGGCCACTTACCGGACGTAATGCCCCAGTTAACAATTTTAGTAAAGTAGATTTTCCTGTTCCACTTCTACCTAAAATAGCAATTTTCTTTCCTGCCTTTATTTGCAATGATACATCTTTTAATACAGGTTCATTACTATCCGGGTAATTATACGACACATTACTCAGTTCAATATCTACATGTTTTGATACAACGTATTCTTTATTTACAGGTAACTCCTTACCACCATCCAAAGTGCTCTCACTTTCTACGCCATTAAGCCGATGAGCAGATTCTACATAAGATGGAATTCGATCGATAGCATCTGATATAGGGATAAGCACATTTGTCACAGATAATGTCATTAATACGAAAGCTGCGATAACTGTAGGTGCAATCTGTTCACTTGCCGCTGCATTTCCAGTCCATATAATCATTGAAATGACTACAATACCTACTGTTAAGTGAATGAGACTGTCTCGAATATGGTACCAGCGTTTCACTCTCTTTTCTGTCTTTAACAACTGGACATTTTGCGCTACATACTCATTAATAAATTCATCTTTTCTACCACTCGCCTGCCAATCAGATAACCCAAATACAGCATCTGTCAATTGTTGATACAAACGATTTCTTCCTCGCTTCAAAGCAACATGATGTCGTTTCATCAAAAGTAGTGATACGAATGGGAGAAGAAAAACAATAACAGCTAACATACAAGCTGCGATAAGTGCAAATACTAAGTCAAATGCACCGATAACAAGTACGAAAATGCTATATACAACTAACGCTAATATACTAGGGAATATTGTACGTAAATATAGATTCTGTAAATGTTCTATATCATCAGACAATACACCTAGTACATCACCAGTTTGAAATCGAGAGCGTAAAAATAACGCCTGTGGTTCTACAATTCTATATAGTTTTGTTCTCATTTTTTCTAAAATTCGTAGAACGACGTCATGCCCTACTAAACGCTCTAAATAATGAAAGACAGCTTGCCCTATACTAAACGCACGCGTTGCAACTATAGGAACATATACAGCCATTACATTTTCTGGTCTGAGAGCAGATTTAGAAATTAAATAACCTGAAATGAAAAGTAGCATCGCACCTGAACTAACTCCAAGAAGCCCGAGGAAAATAGTCAACGTCATTCTACCTTTATTTTGCTGTATATGAGGTTTAATCCAATTACTCATCGCTCTCCCCTCTCTTCCCTATGAAAATGTAATGTCTCATTCTTTAAAAGTTCTTCATATGTTCCACTTTCTTTAATTTCCCCTTTATTTAAAATAAGAATATGATCCATTTGCTTCATCCAATGCAGACGATGCGTTGCAAGAAATACTAACTTACCTTCAAACAGACGTAACATCGATTGCTTTATTTCAAATTCAGTTTCAATATCAAGATGTGCTGTAGGTTCATCTAATAAAATGATTGGCTTTTTACTTAAAAGTGCACGTGCCATAGCGACACGTTGTTCTTGTCCGCCACTAAGCATACGTCCACCTTCTCCAATTCTTTCGTACATCCCATGTGGTAATGATGCAACGAGCGAACGAAGACCAACTTCATTAATAACTCTCTCAACTTCTTCATCARTTGTATTCGTTTCATAGAAACAAATATTATCTTTTAAYGAAAGYGGAAAAATATAAGGTTGCTGCGGAATATAAGCAATATTTTTTTGCCAATCTTCTCGAGTAGATTCACCAATTTCCACACCATYTACTAACATCTTCCCACCCGAAGGMGGTAGAAATCCTGCTAACACATCGATTAACGTTGATTTCCCTGCCCCACTTTCACCAATAATGCCTATAGCACCGTTACCTTGCCAAGTAAAATCAATTCCCTCTAATATAGCCTTTTCAGATTCATCATTATTTACTTTTACATCTTGTAATTTCAAACTACTAGAAGAATTCCATACTATATCTACATTTGAATCTTTCTTTTCTATTTCTTTTTGTTTCTCTAAAATTTCTTCTATTTGCTCCATTGCAAGTTGTCCATCTAATGTAGCATGATAATTCGCTCCAACTTGCTTAATCGGCAGAAAATATTCCGGCGCTAAAATTAAAATCGTAAGAGTACACGATATGTTTCATATTGGCTATCCGCCATTTTCTGCGCTGCTAATCCTAAAAGGATCATAAATATGATCACAATTGGAATCGTTACAACTAAAATGATTCCAGACTTAATGTCCAGTGTTAAAACATATAGAACAATTAGCCCTGGAACGATACTACTTCTAATCATTTTAGGAATTGTCAATTCAATATATGTTTTAAATTTCTCAATACCTTCTATCGATAAAGTAACCAGATGACCAGTCCCATTCGTTTGGACAAATCTCGGCCCTAACGTAAAATATGCTTCTATTAGTTGTTTACGTAATGCAAATCCTGTTTTTTCAGCGAAACGCTCAACCAATATTTGCGATGTTCGCACCAACATTTGGCGTGCTGCAAACRTGATTCCAAAATAAACAGTTTCATTTAGCACAGCTTGCACTGTTTCTCCATGAAATAAAAATGTGATKGCTCGTGCTAAAAACACTGTCTGYGCAATGATACTACACGCCTCTAAAATGCTAATAAGACTTAAAGTTACATATAAAACTCGGCTACCAGGATACGACGGAAGTCCTCTTTTTCTTTTCATTAGTACTCCAAATCTTTGTCTGACTTAACAGGTTGTCTAAATACATAGAAACTCCATATTTGACTACCGATAACAAACGGTAAAATMGCAAGAGAAAAATAGCTCATCAGTTTTAATGCATAAGGTCCTGATGCCGCATTATAAATTGTCAAATCATTTACCGCTCCTAATGAGCTAATCATGACACGCGGGAACATACCGATGAACACACTTGCACTTAGCAAAATGATTGTTAAACTCGTCATAAAGAAAGCCCAACCATCTCTTCTTCTTTTATTTAATAAAGTAGAAACAAATAGCGCTACAAAAGCCCCAATTGGAACCATTAGCCACTCTGAACCATGTGCGGTGAAAATATCTGTTTTCCATAACCCTACAGCCGCAAAAATAAGAAGTGCTATTAATGCAAAAGGAGCAATCTTTGTCGCGGCAATACGTGCGCGTTCTCGTAATGTTCCTGTTGTACGTATAGTAAGGAATTGCAAACCATGAACAATACATAGAAGAAGAAACATAACTCCTCCAAGTAACGCAAATGGGTGAAGTAATTTCATGAATCCTCCTACCATATTTTTACTTTCATCAATTGGTACACCTGTCATAAAGTTTGCGATTGCAACTCCCCATAGTATGGGAGGTAGCAAACTTCCAATAAACATGCCCCAATCCCAGAAACTCTTCCATTTATGATTTTCTATTTTCGCACGGAATTTAAAGGAAACACCTCTTATAATTAATGCAAGAAGCATAAACACAAATGGAATATAAAACCCACTAAATAAAGTTGCATACCAGTGCGGGAATGCCGCAAACATAGCGCCACCAGCACAAACAAGCCATACTTCATTCGCGTGCCAAAACGGCCCAATTGTATTTAAATATATACGTTTTTCCAAATCGTTTTTTCCTAAAAACCTTGAAACGATTCCTACACCAAAATCGAAACCTTCAAGTACAAAGAAGCCAACGAATAAGGTTGAGATAATTAGAAACCACAACTCATTAAGAGATAACATACTCTTCCTCCTTATCAAATGGATCATGGCTTTGATAATCCTTTTTCGTTTTCTTATTCGCATGTCCTTTAATGATACGAACGAATAAGTAAACAGTAATTCCTCCAACAATTAAATATAGTGATGTGAATGAAACAAGAGAGAATAATACTTCTCCAAATGAAACGTTTGGAGATACAGCATCTTCTGTTTTCATAACACCGAAGACAACCCAAGGCTGACGTCCCATTTCAGTCATGATCCATCCTACTGTATTGCCGATAAACGGTAGTGCAATTGCATATACCATTATTTTTAAATACCAAGGGTTTTCAGTTAAGCGATCTTTTCTTGATAAGAACCAGCCGTACATCCCTAAAAGAAGCATGAATGTTCCACTCATTACCATCGCTCTAAAACTCCAGAACATAGTATGTACTGGAGGAATATAATCTCCAGGTCCATATTTTTCTTCATATTGTTTTTGAATTTGATTCATCCCTTCAACTTGACCGCTAAATTTATCATATGACAATAGACTTAGCATATAAGGGATTTGAATTTCAAACGAATTTTCTTTCTTCTCTGTATCAATTTTTGCAAATACTGTAAATGGCGCTGGATCCTCACTCGTATTCCATAATGCTTCAGCTGCTGCCATTTTCATCGGATGTGTCTTAATTAAATTTTGTGCTTGTGCATGACCGAAAAATAATACCAATGCTGTTGAAATTGTTCCAACAACGATAGAAACTCTGAAAGACTTCTTAAACACCTCAGTCTCTTGGCTGATAACATTGTTCCTATTGAGAGGAGCCAAATACATAAAAGGTGAACTCGCTTCGGAAGTTTATCCTCACCGAATACCCATAAACCTAGGAATGTAGACTCAATGAAAAATGCTAATAAACCTTCAATTGCCAGTGACGGTCCGAAAACATCACCAACAAAACGTGAATAYGTTGACCAGTTCATACCAAACTGAAATTCTTGTAAAATACCTGTTACAACACCTACTGCAAAGTTAACAAGGAATATTTGTGTCCAAAACTTTGTCATTTTCTTATAAACTTCTTGTCCCTTTACCACATACAACGTTTGCATTAACGCAATGATAAAAGCTAAACCTATAGACAGCGGAACGAAAAAGTAATGAAAAATCGTTGTTGATGCAAATTGTATTCGTGCCAATTCGAGCGTTTCCATGCTTAAATCACTTCCTTCATAATTTTTTATCGATTGAATTAAATGAACAATTCAATCATTTGGAAATACAAAAAGATAAATTCGTTTATGTACTTTCTGAAAATATAAATTGTCAGTTTTTTAGATAATTACAAAAGAACTTTCTTCATACGATTTACCTTTTCACTATTTCAGTAGTGTTTTATTCGTTAATCGAATTGTATAATATACTTACATAATAAATTCAGGTGATTTTTGACGTATTATTGACAGGATTTTGTCTGAAATATGTCTTTTGTAATTTTTTTGAATTAGATTTCTCACATTTTAAAAACGTACTTTTCAAACATACAACACACTCTTATATCAATTGTTATTATGTTTCTCTCTTCATACGCTTGACTTTCCCTTTGAAAAATGTCCTCGAATCAAACCTGAAAACACGTTAGATTTTTGTCAAGAGAAAAATGTATTTCCAAAATTCAAATCAACAATATTGTTATTCACAAATAGAAAAAAACTCCCCTTCCTCTAGACATAAAATTCGTTTTTTTGTCATTTTTCAAACTGACTAAATAAAAAAGTACCGAGAATAAATTATATTCCCGGTACTTTTATCATTATTTCGTTATATATTTTCTAACAGCTGGCATAATTTCGGTAGCAATTAATTCAATGTTTTTTTCAATCTTATCAAATGGTACACCGCCAAAATCAATCTGTGCCATAAAACGTTGCTGTCCAAATAATTCATATTGATAAAGCATTTTTTCAATAATTTGTTGCGGGCTACCAATCATTAACGCATCACGGTAATCTACTGCATTAGTAAATTGTTGTTTCGGATACCCACCACCGCGTAGCGCAAGCATACCRGCATTAATATGAGGATAATATTCACTAAGTGCATCTTGTGAATTTTCTGCTGTATAAAATAAACTTGTTGTCGCAATTGGTAATGTTGCTGGATCAAAACCACTTTGCTGAGCAGCTTCACGATATGCATCAACCGAAACTTTAAAATTAATAGCTGGGCCACCAAGTGTCGTAAGCATCATTGGTACACCTGCGTGCCCTGCCTTAATCGCACTAGCAGGTGGCCCTCCGACAGCACGCCAAATTGGCATATTGTTATTTTTAGCTCTCGGTATAATTGCCGCATGTTCAAGTGGTGTTCTAAACTGCCCTTTCCATGTTACACTTTCTTCTTTATTTATTTTTAATAAAAGATCCATCTTCTCTTCAAATAGTTCTTCATAATAATTTACATCGTAACCAAGTAAACTATATCCTCCAATACGAGATCCACGACCAGCAACGATTTCAGCACGACCATTAGAAATTAAATCGATTGTGGCAAAGTCCTCATATACACGAACCGGATCTGACGTGCTTAATACTGTTGCAGAACTCGCGATTTTAATATTTTTCGTAGCTTGTGCAATAGCTCCTAAAATAACTGTATGAGCTTGCGTTGTAAAATGCGCTTGATGACTTTCACCGACAGCAAACACATCAAGTCCAGATTCATCCGCTAACTTTGCTGTTTCAATTAATTCATGAATTCTTTGTTCTGCACTTATTTTCGAACCATCATGCGGATTTAAAATATGATCTCCAATTGAATATAATCCAAATTCAATTCCCTTACTTGTATCAATACGGTATTTTTCCATAGTTGCTCTCTCCCTTTTAATAAAGCGGTATTAATTTCTCTTCAATCTCTTTTCTTCTCTCTTCTAAAAATGGTGGTAAATCCAGCTCTTTTCCTAATTCTTCAACTGTTGAATCTACTGTAAATCCTGGTCCATCCGTTGCAATCTCAAATAAAATGCCATTTGACTCACGGAAATATAAACTTTTAAAATAAAAGCGATCGATAATCCCTGTTGATTGGAACCCTTTATCTTTCACCGCTTCATTCCAATAACTCAGTTCTTCATCATTTTTCACACGAATAGCTAAATGATGAATACTTCCTTTTCCTGGTCTTTCACTCTCTCCATCTTGCTGTTTCACCAAAATTTCTCCAAAAGATTGACCATCAATAGATTGATAAATCCCCTCATCGTCTGAACGAGATACTTCTTTATAACTAAACAAACCTGTTAATGTTTTTGATAATTTATTTAAACTGCGCACTGTCATTTCAACTGTTCCCATGCCTAAAATACGATGATTCTGCTCTACAGAAGATTCATCTCATGCAGTCCAATATTCAGGCACCTCTTCATCTTTATTATTTAACAGCACTAACCGTAGACCATCTGGATCTTCAAAGTGCAGTGCGTCTCTTCCGGCGTAAGTTGTAATTTCCCCATGCGCCACCTGGAGTGACTCAAAACGTCTCTTCAAAAATGTAAGACTTTCTATTGAAGGTACGAGCAAGCCTATTTGTGTTATTGCATTTGTACCACGGATTGTTCTACCTACATTCGGCATTTCAAAAAATGATAATTCAGTTCCGGCACTCCCTGTTAAATCACCATAAAACAAATGATACATAAATGGATTATCTTGATTGACTGTCTTTTTCACCCGGCGTAATCCTAAAACATCTCGATAAAAATTATTATTTGTTTTCGCATTTTTAGTCACCATAGAAATGTGGTGATGTCCTGGAATTGTATACATAAAACTTCCTCCTCTTCATCACTTGATTAGTCAATTGATTGAGTAAAAAAAATTACTCATTCGGTAATTCTTTTTTTTCACTATGCTTATGAACTTTTGACATCAACTCGTATAGTATTTTCTGCTCTTCTTCATTTAATACATCATCAAAAAATGATGATTGAAATGCAAGTTGCTCTGGCAATGCTCTTTCTAAAGCCGCTTCCCCTTGCTCTGTAAGACTAATTGTTTTCGTTTTCCAATCTTGTTTTCGTATAATATATCCTTCTTTTTCAAGACGTGTTAACATTCGAGAAATACCGCCTTGTGTAACGGTAACCTTTTCTGCTAACTCCATTTGTGTTAATGGCTGATAAGTCCGTATTTGCAAAAGCACATCAAATTGGGCTGTTGTTAAATCAAAACGTTTTAAAAACTCATTTGACATTTGATTACTTTGGTTCGTAAATCGTATTAAACGTAGCCATATTAACGATCCTATCGTATTTTCACGCATGTTTCATCACTTCCTAGCGTTGATCTTACTATCACTTTACCACTCAAGTGATAGTAATGCAAGTAGAAATATGTTAAAAATACCTCCCAAAATCATTATTCTTAACTTTCCATTTCATTCATTGCTATATTTAAAGCTGCCACAGCTTTTGGCCAACCAACGTAAAAAGCCATATGTGTTATTAATGCAACTAATTCATTCTCCATTATCCCATTTTGTTTAGCTAGCTTCAGATGAAATGGTAATTGTTCTGTATTACCAAGACTGATTAGTGCCGACAATGTACATAAGCTTCTTTCTCTTAATGTTAAAGCGGCATCCCGCCACACTTCCTCAAATAATATCTCTTCACTATAATGAGAAAATACAGGTGCTACTTCTCTCATTTTCTTTGGAATATAGAATTCAATTGGTTCATTCATCATTTTGCTCCCTTCATTTTTACCAATTGTGCCATCCCTTGACCAAATGACCAGTTTTCAGCAGCTATCTCATGTAATGTAATAAAAATGTCAGTAACTTTCACATTAGAACATGCTGAAATTTCAAAGGATATAGATTGATACAAACCTTTTTTCTGTTGCACTGTTCTTCCAGGTCCACATGTAATAGAAACATGAATCATATTCTCAGTTCTCATTTCTCCTCTTTCCAACAAATAATATGGATTATACAAAAATTGATTTTGTTGATAAGGTAAAAATATTTGAAAATAATCATTTTCAGGGATGTCGAAATGTTCAATTAATGAAAGATGGATACATTCACCTATCTTTTTCAACTCTTCTTTATTTAATATATCTTCATGATAATAAAC
>NZ_JBFTMA010000346.1:0-4347 GCF_056396725.1 Bacillus sp. 05T31 | reverse complement strand
CATTAAAGAACAGTTAAAACTCATTCAATCAGAAATGGGATCTAATATTTAAGCTTTCTAAAAGAGAAGGAAGGATTCAAATGTCTAGTAAAGATAAAAATTTAACACCTGTACAACAAGAATATAAAAAATTCGAACAACAGCGCGAGCCGAAGCGCCCCGTTTTAAAAAATTGTATGAAAGCTTTTTTCGTCGGGGGATTAATTTGTCTAATAGGCCAACTGATTTCCACCTTTTATATTACGTACTTTGATTTCACTGAAAGATCTGCCGGGAACCCTACCGTTGCAACTCTTATTTTTATCTCCATGCTACTGACGGGATTTGGCGTCTACGATCGCCTCGGACAATTTGCTGGTGCTGGTACCGCAGTTCCCGTTACTGGATTTGGTAACTCTGTTATTGCCGCGTGTATTGAACACCGTACAGAAGGGTTCGTTCTCGGCGTTGGTGGTAACATGTTTAAACTAGCAGGATCGGTCATCTTATTTGGCGTATTTTCCGCTTTCGTCATCGCACTTATTAAAACGATTCTCTTTCAATGGGGAGGGCTGTAAATGTTACAAGGACACCGAACATGGGTATTTGAAAACAAACCAGTTATCATCTCAACAGGTGTAGTCGGYGGCCCATTTGAGGCAAATGGAAAAATYCCTGAAGACTTCGATACCCTGCATGAAGATTTATGGCTCGGACAAGATTCTTACGAAAAGGCGCATAAAATTTTATTTGAAGAAGCTTGTAGCCGCGCTACCGAAAAGGCAAAGCTCCGTAAAGACGATATTCAATTCGTACTCGCAGGGGATTTAATTAACCAAATAACTCCAACGAGCTTTGCATGCCGCACACTCGGAACACCTTATCTCGGTTTATTCGGCGCCTGTTCTACCTCTATGGAAGGCTTAGCACTCGGCGCAAGTATCGTAAATGCAAAAGGTGCAAAGTATTTATTAACTGGGGCATCAAGTCATAACGCTGCGGTAGAAAAACAATTCCGCTATCCAACTGAATATGGTGGTCAAAAACCTCCTACGGCTCAGTGGACAGTGACCGGTGCAGGCGCGGCTATTTTAAGCGACACTGGATATGGTCCACAAATAACATCGGCCACCATTGGACGAGTTATTGATATGGGACTAACAGATCCTTTTAATATGGGTGGTGCGATGGCCCCAGCTGCTGTCGATACGATTGAAGCTCATTTACGCGAACGACAAATTGACGCCTCTTATTACGACTTAATCGTAACAGGTGACCTTGGACATGTCGGTCGCGAAATCGCTTACGACCTACTACATAAACATGGAACAAAGGTAAAGAGCGAGCAATTTCAAGATTGCGGAATCATCATTTATAGAGAAGGTCAACCTGTCATAGCTGGTGGAAGTGGTCCAGGCTGTTCAGCAACAGTCGTRTACGGACATTTATTAAAYMGAATGAAAARAGGAGAATTCAAAAARATACTWGTYGTTGCGACAGGCGCTTTACTATCTCCMCTTACATTCCAACAAGAAGAAACAATTCCATGTATCGCTCATGCTGTATCGATCGAATTTGGAGGTGCAACACAATGATTTTTTTCTGGGCTTTCGTCATTGGCGGACTCATATGCGTAATCGGACAACTTATGTTTGATGTCGGTAAACTTACTCCTGCCCATACGATGGCAACACTCGTTGTTGCTGGAGCTATATTAGATGGATTCAATTTGTATGAACCACTAATTGATTTCGCCGGAGCTGGGGCAACAGTACCTATTACAAGTTTCGGTAATGCCCTCGTTCATGGCGCGATGGAGGAAGCAGCCAAACATGGCATCGTCGGCGTTATTACCGGCATGTTTAAAGTAACGAGTGCTGGTGTATCAGCTGCCATTATTTTCGGCTTCATTGGAGCATTGCTATTCAAACCGAAAGGATAAGAGGTGTTTTCATGACTGTTATCGCTAGCGTAAAAACTTGCCTTGCCAGTGTAAGAGGGGCTCAAGCAAGTTTAAGCTCCCTTTCATTAAATTCACAAGACGAAGAATCAAAACGCGTATTTCATGAATGTATGTTAGAAATGGACAGCGTCATCGCTGATTTAAAGGATAGAATTTCAGTATTAGAACGTGAAGAACCTCAATATAAAGGGTTTTAAGTAGACTGGAGGAAATGACTATGTCTCACCTGCCCGAATGGACACTCGTTATTCTTCGCTCTGTATTCATATTAATCATTTTATTCGCTATTACGAAATGGTTAGGGAAAAGACAAATCTCTCAGCTCTCCTTTTTTGAATACATAGCCGGAATGACAATCGGTGACATCGCTGCCCAAGTATCTACAGGGCTCGATTCAAAATTTTTCCACGGCGTCTTTGCGATACTCATTTTCGCTGTGGTACCTTTTTTCACAGGAATCATCTCCTTAAAGAACAAAACAGCTCGGGACTTCTTTGAAGGAAAATCTACCGTATTAATAAAAGACGGAAAAATACTCGAAGATAACTTAAAGAAAGAAAAGTATACAAGTGATGAATTGCTTGAGCTTCTCAGAGGAAAAAATGCGTTCAGCGTAGCTGATGTTGAATTTGCAGTACTAGAACCGAGCGGAGAATTAAATGTATTATTGAAGAAAGATCGTCAACCACTTACAGCAAAAGATATCAGCYTAAAAGTACCAAACGAAAAAGAACCGCAAACTGTTATTATGGATGGAAATATACTAGATGAACCTCTTTCTGCTAGCGGGCATAATCGCGCTTGGTTACATTCTGAGCTAGAAAAACTCGGTGTTGTCATTGAAAATGTCTTTCTTGGTCAAGTTGATTCATACGGACAACTTACTATCGACATCTATAATGATAAACTCCAAATGCCTTCTCCTCAAAACAAGCCTTTAYTATTGGCATCCTTAAAGAAATGCAATGCTGATCTTGAATTATTCTCTTTAGAAACAAAATCAAAATCAGCGAGTGATATGTATAGTAAAAACGCAAAACAAATCGAGAAAATCTTAAATAAAGTAACCTATCTGTTAAAAGAATAAAAAATGAAAGAACGCTTCTATACAAAAGGCGTTCTTTTGCCTTTCCCACACCATTAATCACGTTTAAATTTATGTAATTCGGTTATGATGTTGAAGATACATAAGCAGGGAATTTTAAAAACATAGCGAATAAATCATGATACAACTACATATTTTTTGATTTAAAGTGGTTTCGTTTGACCTTCATTGACCATAATTGTATTATAAGACTAAGAAAGCTTTTAAAGGAGGAAATAACAGATGAATTTAATTCCTACAGTAATTGAACAAACAAATCGTGGAGAACGCGCTTACGATATTTACTCTCGACTATTAAAAGATCGCATCATTATGCTTGGTAGCGCAATTGATGACAACGTAGCAAACTCAATCGTTTCCCAGCTTTTATTCTTGGAATCTCAAGATCCAGAAAAAGATATTCACATTTAYATCAACAGCCCTGGTGGTTCTATCACAGCTGGTATGGCAATTTACGATACAATGCAGTTTATTAAACCACAAGTATCAACAATCTGTATCGGTATGGCTGCATCTATGGGTGCATTCTTACTTGCAGCAGGTGAAAAAGGAAAACGTTACGCACTTCCAAACAGTGAAGTTATGATTCACCAACCACTTGGCGGTGCACAAGGTCAAGCGACTGAAATCGAAATTGCTGCAAAACGTATCCTATTCTTACGTGAAAAATTAAACCAAATTCTTGCTGACCGCACAGGTCAACCACTTGAAGTTCTACAACGCGACACAGACCGCGACAACTTCATGACAGCAGAAAGAGCTCTAGAATACGGCTTAATCGATAAGATCTTTACAAATCGTTAATAATTAAAAGCGGAAGTGGCTCGTTCAGCTCTGACTGGCTAAGGTTCTTTCGCATAAAAGGCGCTTTTTGCCTTCTTATGCGGAAGGTTCTTAGACACGAAGAGCTAGCCACTGAAGCTAGATACATTAAAAGCGGAAGTGGCTCGTTCAGAATCGCAGGGCGTTGGAGCTTTTACATCCGAGGCGCTTTTTGCCTCGAATGTAAAAGCGAAACGACCGAAGATTCTAGCCACTGGAGCTGGATACACCTAAAAGCGGAAGCGTCCTATTACAGGGCGCTTTTTTATTATGTACAAGGGTATCACATACCCCACAAACAGAAAAATAAAAAAAGCTATCGCACATTCTGAAGTGACCCCCGAAAGTTAGACAGGTCGTTTCATTAGGCAGCCTCTAGGGTATGAGCCCGGTATTGTACCGGGCTCATACCCTTTAATTTTGCCTTAATTCTTTTATGATTATAGTATTCTATATACTTTGCTAATTCTTGTTTGAA
>NZ_JBFTMA010000345.1:0-4351 GCF_056396725.1 Bacillus sp. 05T31 | reverse complement strand
CACCTAAAGTTCATGATTTCATTAACCGTACACAATTAATTTGTGAAGGTGGTCATTTCTCAATGCGTGAATATAATTTAAAATTAGATGACGTAATTAATGATCAACGTAATGTTATATACACACTACGTAACAACCTTCTAAAAGAAGAAACAAATATGATAGAACTTGTTATTCCAATGATTGAACACTCTGTGGATGCAATTGCTAAGCAGCACCTTTTCGAAGGAATGCTTCCTGAAGAATGGGATTTCACTAGTTTAACAGCATCTATTAAAGAAGTTTTAGCGGTTGAAACTTTGCCGCCATTATCTGCGAACGACGTACATTCGCCTGAGGATTTACAAATCGTTTTAAAAGATACAATTTCTAGTTATATCGAACGTGTACAAGAATTAAATGACCATGTGGATTTACAACAATCACTGCGCTACGTTGGTTTACACTTCCTAGATCAAAACTGGGTAAATCACTTAGATGCAATGACTCACTTGAAAGAAGGTATTGGCTTAAGACAATATCAACAAGAAGATCCAACTCGCCTTTACCAAAAAGAAGGTTTGGATATTTTCTTATACACTTACGGTAATTTTGAAAAAGAAATGTGCCGATATATCGCGAGACATTTAGCAGTTCCAGAAAACGTACAATCATGAGGTGAAAATTTATGTTATCATTCCTGAAAAAGGCAAAGAAAAAAGGAAAAGATACTACTGTTTCTAGTAATCAATTATTTGGACAAGAAGAAACTACTTCTCAAAATAAAACGGTAAAGCCAGTTCTTTACTTCCATCCTAGCTGGGGTGACGTAGCACAAGAACAAAAATACATTTATCAATTTTTACATAAAGAATTACCACGTTTACAAGAATATCAAATTTCTTTATCAGGAATTGAAATTGAAAAACGTGATGGCGCATACGATGTAGCTGCATTCATTCGCAGCAGTGTCCCAAAACCAATTTCTTTCGAAGAAGTTACATTACTTCTATTAAACAAAGATAAAAAGCTGTGCGCACGTAAAACATTTAACCTATCTGCACTTGGCGATATTCCTGAAAACGTGAATATGCCTTTCGTATTTACATTTGAGCAAGAAACAATAACGGAAGCTGAACTATCTCAATCAGATTGGGAATTAGCTTTCGAACTTGAAAGTAAGCATCAACTAGATTTAGATCCATCTTGGGAATCTCAGTTACCTGAAGCAAGCAAAGATGCTTTACGTAATTTTGTAGACAATTTAACACCTCCAAATGAAGGTGAAATTAACTTCCTAGGTTTACAAGCCGCACTGAAAGAGAACGGCGATTTACATACAACACTTCTAATTCGTAACGGCTGTAAAGATAACATTCAACTAGAACAACTTCCTCTTCATATTGAAGATGCTTCTGGAGAAGTCGTTGTTAAAGGTGCTTTCACGTTACCGAATCTTGAAATTAAAGCGAATACTACAAAACCGTGGTCATTTGTTTTCCCAGCTTCATCCATCTTGAAACAAAATATGGATTTATCTAGCTGGAAAGCATTTGTACCACAAGACTAATATACAAAAAAGCCTATCCTAAAAGATGGTCATCACACCTTTAGGATAGGCTCTATTTTTTATGTAAAATCTACTTCGTTACTAATAAACGTTCAATATGATACTCAGCTTCTAGTTTACACATTTCATCTACATGCTTTACTTCGCTCTTGTTTAACAGCTCTAATTGTTCTTCACTCGGCTGCTCACTAATAAGCTCATTAATTTTTTCATTTACTTTCATCGCTAATGCTTGATGGAAATCTGGATGTCCTTTCAACTCGTCATCTACTTTATTAATCCAAGTTGATTTTGTGTATAAATATTGTTTCCACTGTTCAACAAATTGCTGCATATCAAATTTTTCTTCATTCCATTCAATTTCTTTCATATATCTCTCAAAAGAAACAACAATTGATCGTGTAATCCCGATCTTCACTCCATGTGGTAACTGTTTGTACATCAAATATTCCCTCCAGCTTAAAGCTCTTCCTTCTGAATATAAAGGAATCTCAAAATTCATATACCTTCTTATAATAGCACATTGCTAATCTAAGATGTTACTATACTGTGTAGAAAATCAATTGTCAACAGACGTATAACATTTAGATATAATGATTTTATACATAGTAAGCACATATACAAATAACAAGAACCTTCACACTCTATAACGAAATTCATGTGAAGGTTCTTATTGTTATATTGCCTTAACTTTTAAAAACTGCAGCTTCTCTTTTTGCTCATCATTCGCCATCATTACTATCGTCTTTTTAACATGCGGATGTACATGTTCAAGTGTCACACGCACTCCTGCTTTATCCGATTGCTCAACAAAGTTTAATAACGCCATAGCTCCTGATACATCCATATAATGTACATCTTTCATACGCAAACTAACTGGTGACTTCACATCTTGTAAAGAAGCAAAAATACGATCTACTGATAGAAATGAAAGTGGTCCCTGAATCGTATACGTCGCTTCTTTTTCTTTTATAATAGAAGCTTTACGTTCTTTACACTTCACCATGTATATAATGAAGGAAAGAATAATGCCAAACGCAACAGCAACCATTAAATCGAATTTCACTGTCACAACCATCGTCACGAACATAACAATCACATCACCTCTTGGTGCTACATGTGCTTTCTTCATGCTTTCCCAATCAAACATCCCGATGCCAGTTAAAATTAAAATACCTGATAATACAGCAAGCGGAATATATTGTACCACTGAACCGAGTCCCATAATGAAAATAAATAATATGACACTATGCATACAAGCCGACAGTGCCGTCTTCCCCCCGCTTCTTATATTGACGATAGATCTAACAGTTGCACCTGCTCCTGCTAATCCACCGAACAAACCACTCGCAATATTGCCAATACCTTGTCCGATTAACTCTTTATTACTTTTATGACGTGTCCCCGTCACATTATCCATTACGACAGACGTTAATAACGAGTCAATTGATCCTAGTAAAGCAATACTAAGTGCTGGTAATACAAGTGCTAACATGCCATTTGCGTCTAAATTCGGTACGTGAAGAGATGGCATCGCCTCTGGAATTGCACCTATTTTTTCAATCATCTTATTTAAAGAAAGAGTTCCTACAACTGGTAAGTTTACCGTAATTCCTTGTAGCATAGAAGAAAATAACGGCAACGTTACTGTAACACCCACTAATGCTACTAAACTTGATGGAATGGCCTTAATCCATTTTCCAGAAACAATCATTACAATGATCGTTAATAACACAAGCAGAAAGCTATTTTGTACGTGCTTCATTTCACCTAAAATAATAATCAGTGCAATCCCATTCATAAACCCTGAAACAACAGGATACGGAATGTAACGAACGTAAGAGCCGAGCTTACATACACCAAATAAAATTTGAAATAACCCCGCCATCATAAATGCAATAAAACTTGCTTCTAATCCGTGAGTTGCAATAACGCCCGTTGCAATAACTGTAATCGGCCCAGTAGGACCCGTTACTTGCCCCGGTGTACCGCCAAATAACGCCGCAAACAAACCTGCAAAAATTGCACCATACAATCCGACAAGTGCTCCCTCAGACGTTCCCGTTGCAGCAATACCAAATGCAATCGCTAGCGGCAAAGCAACAATCGCAACAGTAAACCCTGCTAAACATTCCTTTGCTATTTTTTGAAACATATAAATAACCACCTTCTTATAAAGTCCACGTTCCATTGTACATCTAAAACAAATCATTCGTTAGCGTATTTATAAAAAACTCTTTACAGTCTCGTGAAGTAAGCGTCTACATTKAYAAATAGCCTTCCCAAGTCAAACTAAAAAACAGCAATATGACGAATCTACCTTTGGAAACAAACTTGACTATGCTATAATGAACAAATTAAATCTTTTACTATATACTTGGAGGCACTATGCTAACTTTTGAAGAAAAATTATCGATTATTGAATCTTTCCCGGAATTAGAAAGAAAGAACGTATCATTAAAACGCGTAAACTTTCACTTTGAAGAAAGTCGTTTAGATAAAAAGAACGTTGTATATCATTTACACCCAAATGGAAACGGATTTGTATATGCAAACTTCATTAAAGGTTATAGAACAGATGATAAAGGCATGATTAACATCCGCGAGTTTTCAGAAGAAGAACTGCGTTCATTAATTGAAAAAGTAATTGAACGTCTATCACAGGAGCAAGAGGAAATTGTAGCACCAATAGAACCTGCTGCCGAAGAGGAATGGAAGAACGAAGACGGTCATATCCTAACTCTTATTCAAGAGGATGACATGTGGAACGTTTACGCTGGCGTAAACTTAGACGGTACATTC
>NZ_JBFTMA010000344.1:0-5557 GCF_056396725.1 Bacillus sp. 05T31 | reverse complement strand
GAGTATCCCCTCAGTCTAACTTCTAACTAGGTGATCTCCTTTTCTGAACAATATCATGGCAAATAAAATTATATTAACGATTTTTCGAATATATCTATCGTAACTTCAAATATATCAACGATTCAACAAGGGGTATCGATTTACCAACAGCTTTTTTTATGGTTTAGATATTTCCTGCATAAACCCAGCCATGCTCGCTAATAAACTAGTGAAAACGAAAAGTACAATAATAAGAGGAATAAGTTTGTCTTTATTTAAATTCGTAATCGTTTTTAAACCTATTCCTAATAAAACGTAATACCAAATGTTAAATATATCTATTCTTTGAGCGATTGTATGCAAGATCATATTATCTGTCGCTATTGCACCTAAACCTGTATAAGATATCTCATACCCACTTAGAGAAAATGCAATTAATCCGTTTAAAATCATCCCTAATCTTAATACAAACGAAGCATAAATGATTATCGGGAATGTTTCTTTATAGTTAATATCAACTCCAAAGAAAATCATAATGTTCTTATAGAATATAGGTGCAAAAAGTATAGCTACGATTCCACTGACTGCTGAAAATCCAAATGTAGTAAAGAAAGTTATGTATTTCGGAACAGTAAATCCCGTTTTATCATGAAACATACTGAGTGCAGGATTATTTAAAGAATTCCAAGACATTAAGGCACTTGAAATTATAATAAGCACAATTAAAAGGACTAGTGGAAAGAATATATTTCTTTGATTCTTCATCCTTTTGAATTGTAGTGTTGGCGAAGTGAATATCCCAAAAATCGATGGTTTTTCCGAAAGTTCTTCATGCATAAGACTACTAACTTGCAAGAAAATCCCCCTTCCTCATTACATTTATAACTCCTCCCACTTCGTCCACACTTCTCTCCCATTTATATGGTACATATTATCCTCTCGATCCATAAATCCGTGCACAATAAACTCGCGTCTAATTGTACAAAAATCATCATGATATTGTTTTATAAATGTATTAATTTCTTTTTCCGTATATTGATTTCCAGCGTTTAACTTGCTAATCAAATGCTCTAACAATACTAGTTTTTTCTTCTTTTGACCTGGAATCAATTTTAAGCGGTCCTCTTTATCAAAAAAGTTACGAATGGTCGTATCCCTAAATTTCATTTCGCTTTCGGTCATTTTGTTGTCCTCCATCAGTTTTTATGTAATAAAACTTTATTGTATAGAAGTGCTATCAATACATTACAAGAAACGAAAGAAGTCTCTTCT
The DNA here is from genome assembly GCF_056396725.1 of Bacillus sp. 05T31. NCBI lineage: Bacteria > Bacillati > Bacillota > Bacilli > Caryophanales > Bacillaceae > Bacillus > Bacillus sp. 05T31. The sequence continues at coordinate 4,306 of NZ_JBFTMA010000344.1, read as the reverse complement.
TTTCAATCTGCAAAAGATGGTGTAATTTTATTAAAAGGGACGTTAACTACTGCGCAACCTATTACAGAAGAAAAACTTCAAAATAAAGAATTCGCACTCCTTGAAATTAATACGTATAAACATCGAAAGGCAAATTGGATAAACATTGATACTGAGCAGCATATTGCAAAGCAACTCTTATTAAACAATGAGACTCTTCCTGCATTAAAAGAAATCCGTTTTTCAATGAAGCCAATTACACTGTTAGGAAAAGATATTTCCACCGAAGATTACTCACTAAAAAAGGATGATACTCAATTAACAATTAAAGGTAAGGGATACCGATATACAGGAATAGAAAACAAATCAGACACTCTTATTTTTGGTATAAAAAAAGGAGATACACTTGAAGGGTATAGTGGCTCAGAAATTCTAATAGGAAAAACAAAAGAGGACATTGCCAGTAACATGAAACTATATACTTTTGCTGAAAGATATGGTCCATTTGTTTGGATTGTAGCTACTATTATCCTTATAAGTATTGGTATATACTTGTTCCGTAAAAATAGAAAAACAAATAAAATTTCTCATCCAATAAAACAAGACCAATAAAAAAGGCACCATTTCGGTGCCTTTTTTATATTTCTTATTTACGCTTCAACCGATTGATTTTCAGCAATATTTTTAAATTGTCGTTTGTGCATCCACGTTAATGAAGCGATTGTTCCAAGTGATAATACAACGATAAAGATCATAAGCATTCCTATGTTTTGCCACATGAAGTTAAAATCACCGCTTGATACGACCGCTTTCAATCCTGATACAGAGTATGTCATTGGTAGCCAAGCATTGAATGGTTGTAAAAACTTAGGAATCAATTCTAGTGGGAATGTTCCAGCACTTGTTGTAAGCTGAATAATTAATGTGATGATGGCGATGAAACGTCCTGCATCACCAAATGCTGTTACTAAACATTGAATTAATGAAATAAACGCTAGACTCGTCACAATACTAAAGAGTATAAAGTATGGAATACTTTGTACTTCTACACCTAACCAGAACAGTAATATGACATCTGCTACTATCGCTTGAATAATACCTACTGATAGTAAAACACCAAACTTACTAATAAACCAGCTGAATCCTGATTTCGGAACGCCAACTGTATCGCGTAATGGGTATACGATAGATAGTAGTAATGCCCCAACAAATAAACCAAGTGATAAGAAATACGGTGTAAATCCAGTTCCATAGTTTGGAACTTCCGCCATTTTCTCCGTCTTCACTTTTACAGGACTTGCAAACATATCATACGTTTTGTCTGTCCCTTTTACTTCACCTGTTTTTTCTGCGCCTTCGCCAAGTTTCTCAGCCAGTGTACCTGAACCATCRTTTACYTTTACGAGGCCATCTGTYACTTTTCCWGAKCCRTCTGYTAGTTTATTGACGCCATCGATTAGCTGGATTGAGCCAGTGGACATTTTATTTAGGCCACCATTTAGAGTACCTAAGCCCGTTGTTACTTTACCCGAGCCATCTGCTAATTGATTTACTCCACCTGACATTTGATTTGCTCCTACAGATAATGTACCTAAACCGCCTGTCACTTGGCTTGAACCATCTGCTAATTGATTTACTCCACCTACCATTTGATTTGCTCCTGCAGATAATGTACCTAAACCGCCTGTCACTTGGCTTGAACCATCTGCTAATTGATTTACTCCACCTGCCATTTGATTTGCTCCTGCAGATAATGTATCTAAGCCACCTGTTACTTTACCCGAGCCATCTGCTAATTGATTTATCGCATCAATTAACTGACCGGATTCGTTTTTAAATTTATTTGCGCCTTCTTTAGCGGCATTTAAATTCTTACCAAATCTTTGGAAATTTCCAGCAAATCCTTTTTGTACACTGACTAATTCATCAATACCATCCGTTAAAGATTGCAATTCCGTTGTATTCGGTATTTTGTTTTGTCCATCACCTGTTTTTTGATTTATTTCACCTTTTAATTGTTTTACTTCTTCATTTAATTTATTTGTTCCACCTGCTACTCCAATAGCTTTCTGCTGAACTGTCGCTGTACTTTTTGCCGCATTTGCTATATATGGTTGTAACTGCTCTTGATATTCTTTTGGTAAATTCTCAATTTGTTTTTGCAAATTAGCTACATCTTGTACTGCATTTTTTGCATCCCCTACTGTTGACTGAGTAATTTCATTTAACTGATTTACGTTTTCTTCAGCTCCATTTATTTTCTCATTTACTTTATTTAATGTAGAAGGACCTTTTGACTGCATTTCCTCTAAACCTGCAACAGAATTTTTCACTTTACTATTTAAATCTTCCAAACCCTTTTCAATTTTTTGAGAAAATCCCTCTAATTCACTTTGTCCGCCAACAAGTTTTTCCATACCAGTTGCTAATTCATTCGTTCCTGTTTTTAATTCACCTGTTTTACTTACTAATGCATTCAAACCTGCTGTTACTTTCTGAGATCCATCTTGTAATTTCCCTATACCTGTCTGCATCTCACCTGTTTTGCTATTTAACGTATTTAAACCTGCTGTTACTTTCTGAGATCCATCTTGTAATTTCCCTATACCAGTCTGCATTTCACCTGTCTTACTATTTAACGTATTTAAACCATCTGTTACTTTTCCAGACCCATCTTGTAATTTCCCTATACCAGTTTGTATTTCACCCGTTTTGCTATTTAATGTATTTAAACCATCTGTTACTTTTCCGGACCCATCTTGTAATTTATTAGATCCATCTGCTAATTTCTGAACTCCATCTTTCATCTCTCCAGATTTCCCTTGAAGTGTATGGAGTCCATCCGTCACTTTACTTGATCCATCATGCAACTCACTAGCTCCGTCATGTAACTTATTTGCTCCGTCCGCTCCATCTGCTAAYCCTTTTGAGACGTCTTTAATGGAATCAAACATTTTCTCTGCATATGTTTTCGTTAACGTRCTTGATACTTCACCTTTAATYTTTTCAATTGCTGTTCCGCCAATTTGTGAAGATAAGAAGTTTAAACTTTCATTTGGAATGTATTCTAAGTTTAATGGTTTCGGATCGTCTTTTAATAACGTTGTAGCGTTACTTGAGAAGTCATCTGGAATACGTACTAACATGTAATACTTTCTGCCTTCCATTCCTTTTTTCGCTTCTTTTTCACTTACAAACTCCCATTTAAAACTATTATTATCTTTTAAATTATCAACGAGCCCATTCCCGACTTCAATCGGTTTCCCATCAAATACTGCACCTTTATCTAAATTGACTACCGCAACTGGCAAGTCATCTAGCTGTTCATACGGATCCCAAAAGGCCCATAAAAACATACCAGCATATAAAATTGGTACAAATAAAACCGCAATGATTGGGATTAATATTTTTTTACTTTTTATAATCTCTGCAAATTCTTTACTAAGCAACTTATGCCATTTCATAATTTATCCCCCTTTTYAAAAATGACCAAAATGTMWWTTTAGTCATTTTTACCCAAATAAAAAGGCTATATCTGTTCATACATATGCCTTATCCCCGAATTTATACTATGCAACTGTTCCTTAGTATGAAATTAATATTTCTATTATCCCTCCTAAATTAAACATATGACCATTTTGTTCATATGGTCATTTTTTATAATATTAAAAGGATTATCTTAATTTGACAATCCTTTTAGTAAATAAAGTTCGAATAATTCCGAGATCTTTTCTTTTTCTAACGGTTCATGATTTTTTTCCCAATCAAAAATAAGCGATACGTATAGGCGAAGCATAATAAACGCTGTAATTTCTGGATCACATTTGCTAATTTCACCTTTTTCAATCGCAATCTCTAAATAAGCTTGAATGACAGAAACGATTTCCACATCTACTTGTTGCATAACTTCTTGTACTTCTTTCGTTCCCATATCGCGCTCTTCTTGAATTAGTTTAATCATGAGCTGATGTTCTTTTCTAAATTCTAAGATGCTATATAATGCTCTATGTACATTTTCAAAAAATGAAATATCTGAACGAATTGCGTCTTTTGCGACCTGCTTCATTTCTGTAATTAAATTAGAAATAATTTCGCCAAATAGTTCTTCTTTATTTTTGAAAAAAGTATAAATTGTTCCTTTTCCTACATTCGCTAACTTCGCAACTTGATCCATCGTCGTTGCTTTATAACCGAATGCTGAAAAAGACTTTGTTGCAGCTTCAATAATAGAACGTTTTCGATCTATCGCCACATCATCACCTCCAAAAATGACCAATTGGATAATATAGTCAATCAGTACATCTTTGATATTACCACACGCTTACAT
>NZ_JBFTMA010000343.1:0-7821 GCF_056396725.1 Bacillus sp. 05T31 | reverse complement strand
CTGCCAGATGGAAGTGTCGTTAGATCTGGAACGAACTATAGCGGGAAATTCCAAGAAGCCCATGATGCCTCAAAGGCGAGTATTCAGAGTAGGATCTCGAATTTGGAGAGTGGTGGGGTTAAGGGTACGGATGTTAATACCGGAAGTAACTCTTCAAAATTAGTTGGTAGAGAAGTTAATCTTGATTGGTTAGGAGATAATTATAAGGCTGTTGAACTTGAAGGTAGTGTTAAAGTTGGCGGAAAAGAAAGGGATGTTTCAAGGCGTGTATATCAGAGAACTGACATACAGTGGGATTATAAGCCGATGCATCCAAAGGCAAAAGGTTTATCAAATAGGGAACTAGCAGCAAAAGGACGTCCACCTTTTGTAGTTGATAAGAATGGAGTAGAGACACAGATTGAACTTCATCATTTACTTCARAAAGAACCAGGCGATATGGTAGAAATATTTGCCACTACTCATGATGAGTATAAAAAAATTTTGCATGGTTTAATAAAAGATGGCGATAGTTTTAGAAATAGTGATACTTTAGATAAACAATACAATAATTTTAGAAAAAAATACTGGAAATGGCGTTTTAATAATTTAGATTGAGGTGATTAAGAAATGGATATGGAAATTTTAGGAATGATAAATCAATATACTGAAAAAGGAGATTTTTTTGGAGAAATATCAGACGAAAACATAGTTATGATTGAAAAAAAATTAGGTTGTACTTTTCCACCACAATATAGAGAATTTGTTAAAAAGTTTGGTTCAGGAGGTATTTGTGGAGTTGAGGTATTGGGAGTAGAAGGAATGGAGTATGCATCAGTAGTCGATGATACTGAAAGATATAGAAAATTAGGATTACCAGAGAATTATTTGGTTATTGAAAATGTAGATGAATTTATTTATTGTATTAACACGAAAGATGATTACTATGTTATAAGATGGGATGATATTAGTAAGGAAGAAATAATTAGATACTCAACTTTTGATGAGTACTTAAAAGATAGCTTTCAAGAAGCAATTGACAATTGGGATTAGAAATTAAAAACAAAAAAGCACATAAGCCAAATGAACGAGGAAGAACTTATTTTTGAAGTGGAAAGAAAAAKAATAGGKTGTTTRAAARTAKATACTCCATGATGGTTGYACCATCATAGGTGTTATGTGCAATGATAGAATAGAAAATAAAGTACGAGCTTAGGCGAGATGACATTTTACCGGGCSATAAATATAAACACATGGAATGTATATKAAACTAACGAACTCGTACAAACTCGTAAGTTTTAAKATAGTATTTGTYATGAWGTATAAAAAGTGTCATAYTGTTACTACAAAACTTAYAAATTTAYGCTRCTTAAAAACAWATGAACTTAAAGCRCTTGATTGTCTACGAAAGACAACAAGCGCTTTTTTATTAAATAGGCATGTTATAAATGTTTAAAAATTATTTTTATGAATTAAGGTTAACAGAAATTACTAGTATTATATAATTGAAAATACATTAGCAAAAGGTGCGGACTCCGTATCCCCAATCTTTAAAGGTGTAGAAATACTGCCAGATGGAAGTGTCGTTAGATCTGGAACGAACTATAGCRGGAAATTCCAAGAAGCCCATGATGCCTCWAAGGCGAGTATTCAGAGTAGGATCTCGAATTTGGAGAGTGGTGGGGTTAAGGGTACGGGTAATGGCACTAGGCTTATTCCTGGTACTCCTGGAAAAGTTACAGCAGAAAGTTCTACAAAATTAGGGCAAAATTTATTGGAATCCATGGGGCTACCGCGTTCTGCATCATGGAAGGGATATCAAGCGCAACATATAATACCTAAAAGTTTAAAAAGTCATCCTATATTGAAGAAAATAGGAATGGATATGGATCATGCTGAGAATGGGATATTTTTACCAATACCATCAGAAAGTCCAAGTGCTTTATCTAGACATAGAGGTTTTCATAGAGTATACAATAGAGTTGTAACAAAAGCTTTGAATAATTTGGACATAAATCAAAGTGTAGAGGTATTGGAAAAACAAGTATATGAATTACAACAAAAATTAAAAGAAGCTGTTGAAAAAGGAGTCCCATTATACAAGTCAAGAATAAAAGATCTTAAAGAGTTTTATAAATCAGGAGCGCATGAGAAGTTGCCTATCTGGGATAGGGGTGGTGGAGCGACTGAAGAACTATGGGAAAGGTGGATAAATAAATGAAGTATGGTGAAAATACAAAACTAGTTGAGGAAGTCATCGAGTATATACAAAAAAGAAACTTATTTGATAGAAACGATATAAAGTTACATTCATTGTTAAATGATATTGAAATTATCCATGATTTTGATCAAGCGCAGGAATTGGCTTGGTCTCAGGATTTGGATGTTATTCAAATAGTTTGGGATGATATTAAATCGGATGAAAGTGCAAATTTATTAGAAGGAACTTATAACCCTGATATGGAAGCCAAAAAAGATATGTTATATGAAGTTTTTTCTGATAACCAGAACTATTCTCAGGAGTTTATTTCAATTGATCATATAAATATAATTGAAGAAGTAGAAAGAGATCTTGAGATGTGTGCATTAAATCGTTTAGTAAATGGGAAAGTTGATAATTTTTATGAAAGAATCTTTGCGATGTATAAACTTGGAGGGTGGCCTTGTGGATGGAAAGGTGAATATCCAGAAGGGAGAATGATTGTATATTCACCAGGTAAAAAATAAAGTATATTTGCAGTGGAAAGAAAAAGAATAAGCTGTTAAAAAGTAAATACTCCATGATGGTTGTACCRTCATGGAGTAYTRTGTGCAATGATAGAATAGAAAAMGAAKTACGASCTTAGGYGARATGACATTTTAYWKGGCGRTGAATATWAACACATRGAATGTATATGAAACTAACGAACTCGTACAAACTCGTAAGTTTTAACGTATTAGTTTTCACCACATATAAAAGGTGTCATACTATTACTATAAAWCTTACAAATTTATGCTRYWTAAAAAYATATGAACTTAAAGCACTTGATTGTCRAYTAAAGGCAACAAGTGTTTTTTTTATAGATAGGTATGCTTTGAGTGTATAAAAATTATTTTTATGAATTAGGGCTAACAGAAATTACTAGTATTATATAATTGAAAATACATTAGTAAAAGGTTTAAATAATAGCTTTCTCCTTCATTAGAGGTGAAGAAGTATTACTTGATGGAAGCGTACGTAGATACGGTGGAACGAACTTCAGTGAAAGCGTAAAAGAAGCTCATGATGCCTCTAAGGCGAGTATTCAGAGTAGGATCTCGAATTTGGAGAGTGGTGGGGTTAAGGGTACGGGTGAAGCTGCTAAATATGATGTAGGTCTCTATAATGAAATAAAAGGTGTACCAGGTTTAGATGCGCATCATATTGGACAAAAAGCTATCATGAAAAAATTTATTGCGGATTATGATCCAAAAGTTGGACATACAATCAGAGGACCAAAAGGAATAGTATCAAGAAGTTCAAAAGGGATTGAGAATGGAAGACAACTATTAGCAAGGGATATTATGGAATTAAGAAGGATTTATCAAAATATTCCGAACTCTCAAATTAAAAAACTTATTGAATTGAATAAAAAATTATACCCTGAATTAAGGAGGAAATAGAAGACATGAATAAACAAGATATTATTAAGCATTTACATCAATCAGTAATACGGGAGAATTTAACAGCTTATCGTGAACTATTTTTGAATACGAATATTAATGAAGTGACTGATCCATATTGGAAGGAAGCACTGAAATTTTATACAGAACTTTCTAATGAAAATAAAGACGTATTATTTAAAATAATTGAGCAAATAGAAGTTGACACTTTATCAACAGTTTTAGGTGTAATAGATGAAGGAGTAATGATTGAAGATAAAGAGGTAGAGTTTGAATTAACTATTAATGATAATAGTGAGCCTGTTAATGGTGACTTACAAGATTTATTCCTAGAGTATGATGAAGAAAATAGATAAGGTTCGTGGTGCTTAACTTAAATTTATATAAGGGCATAAACAGGTGAATGCAAAGCAAAATATAATTGCAGTGGAAAAGAAAAACAATAAGTGGTTTAAAAGTAGAGACTCATTTTCGTTTTAGCGTAGAAATTTAATAGAAAACTATAATTTTATTATGCAAACTATTTCCGTTTTTTTTCACATAGTATATACAACTAACGAGGAGATAAATGTTCACTATTACCTTTATTCCTGTTATAAAAAATTCTACAATAGAAGACAGAACGTATATTTGGTATAATCAAAACATACTATATGAAATGATGTACATGAGTTTGAAATTCATGTAATAAGGTAAGTACTACATAACAATAACTAATATTTAAAGTTCTCGTACCTATAGGATTCAGTTCATGTTATACAAATCAGTTGTTAGAAAGGAAAAGATGTAATGAATCAAATTTCATTTGAAGATTTATTTGAAGAAGAAAAAGAAAAAGTGGAGGTAGCTGAGATCCCAGCACCTTTATCGCCCTTGCAAAAAGATATTTTGGGATTATTTAACTCTGAAGAAATAAGTGCACTTGAGCTATGCGAACAATTAATACGATCTGGTAAAATATCAGATGAAAGATTTACAACGAATAAGCCTAAAGCCTTTGGACAAGTATGCTTAATATTAGAAGGGTTTGTTACAGAAGGAAAGCTTACTTTTATCAAAAATGATGAGAAAAGAGATAGGGTTTATAAATTGAATGAAGAAATTTTTAACATATAAGTTGTCCAGAATTAAATGAATGTTTTCTACGGAGCTAGTTCAGTAACCAAAGTAAAAAGGGGTATCAATCAAGAAAGATTGATACCCCTTTTTGTTTTTTTACATCTTACATATTTACGTTTGAAACCGAGTCTTTCTCTATCAAGTTCTAAATGCATATTTTCGTAAGCATTTAGAAAACTGCTTTTTTCTTGTTACGTTTTACTTCAACTATACCAACTTCTTTTGCAGTCTCGACTGCTTTTTCGTGTAGTGGTACATATGAAATTGCCACAGTGTTTAGAAAATTATTCCCCTTTTATTTATGATGATCGCCGTAAGGTCATTGCCCAAAATAAAAGAGCACAAGCACTAACGGATGCACCTAATATACAAACTCCGTTCCATCCGTAGCGTGCATAAATGTTTGTGGAAAGAATTGCACCTGTTGCACTGCCGATAGAATAAAAAATCATATAACTAGCAGTGAGCCGACTTCTCGCTTCAGGACGCACGGTGAAAAGCATACTTTGGTTCGTGACATGTACAGCTTGCACAGCTAAATCTAAAAGAATAACACCGATAACTAGTAGGAATAGAGAATGGTTCATTAATTTAATKRGGARCCATGAAAGTAATAATAARGWTAAGGCWATGCCAGTAGTTCGCTCTCCTAATCCCCGATCAGCCAGTTGTCCCGCTTTAGTAGCAGCTAATGCACCAGCAACTCCAGCAAGACCAAATGCTCCGATAGCTGTATGTGATAGATTATATGGTGCAGCACTTAGAGGTAAAACTAATGAAGTCCATAAAATACTGAAGGAAGTAAAAATAAGCAATGCTAATATTCCGCGAATACGTAAGATCCTTTCTTCTACAAATAATAAGAGAACRGAATGTAATAATTTASGATAGGTCATAGCTGTTTTTTTAKGTTYAAGATTAGGTAAATTACGATATAACAAACCAATTACGAAGAGCATAAGTACAGCAGAGGTAAGATAAACGGAACGCCATCCCGCTAGATCTGTTAATGTTCCGGCAAATGTACGTGCAAGTAGAATTCCTATTACGACACCACTCGTGACGAAACCTACTATTCGCCCACGGTCTTTTGGGTTAGCTAAAATGGATGCGTATGCGACGAGTGTYTGCGTAACAGTCGCAAGAATTCCGACTAAGGCCATACCTATAAAAAGTACGGTACTGGAAGGAGCGACTCCGACCACAATTAAAGCGAAAACGGATAAAAGCATTTGAACAATGATAAGTCTTTTTTGGTTTAACAAATCACCAAGTGGAACTAATAAAAGTAATCCGAGTGCATAACAAACTTGAGTAATCGTAATAACGACACCAATAGTTGAATGGTTGATCTTAAACGCATTTGATAAAGAATCAAGTAGAGGATGAGCGAAGTATATATTCGCCACAGCCATCCCGCAAGCTATTGAAAATAATAGAGTTATATAGCGGGGCATGATTGTATTGATAGGTGATTGGAACTGATCATTATTCTGTGTAAGAGCAGTTGTCATTTTTTCTTTAGTATCCATAATATCATCTCCTTTTTTTAAAAAAAATAACGTACCGAACGGTATGTTATTTCGTAAGTCAAATATAATCAGGGATAAGTTACTATGTCAAGTGAATTGTAAATTAAATTCAGTTTCTTTTGACATATCATTTATAATTTAATACGATATATAATATACTGATTAGTACATAAAAACGTGATTTATAATTTAGAAAACAGGTGAAAAAAGAGGAGGGGTTAAATGGCTCGACTACGTGAATTTGATAAAGAAAAAGCTTTAGATGCTGCTATGCAACTTTTTTGGGAGAAAGGATACGCTGCTACTTCATTAAGTGATTTAACTGCTAAAATGGAAATACAAAGACCGAGTTTATATGCGGCATTTGGTGATAAAGAAGGGCTATTTGAAGCTGCATTACGGAGATACACGAATTTACACGCAGCTAGCATTCGAACAAAACTTCAAAAAGAACAATCTGTAAAAGAGGCCATTCGTATATTTTTTGAAAATATGGTGGAAGAGGAATATAAAAAAGAATCAAATAAAGGCTGTTTTTGTATTAACACAATGGTTGAGATTGCCCCTCATAATGAAAAATTTGAAGTGCTGACTAGAGAACATCAAATGTATCTTTCAGTTATATTTCAAGAGTTAATTACTAAAGGAATTCAGTCTGGAGAACTGCAAAGTGATGTGAATGCTAAAGCATTGGCACAAACGCTAGTCACTTCATTAATTGGATTAACGGTGTTAATGAAATCTCGCCCAGAACGTTCAGTTGTAGATAATTCGGTATGTATCATATTATCGTTACTAAAATAAATGTAACAGAATTGTATWTCAATCAACTATGTCGATTATAGACACTTTTATTTATAARCTTTTWACTTTAAGCACTGAATTGTCTACGAAGGCAACAAGTRCTTTTTATTTTCGTGTAAATATGAGCAGGTGAATCATAATGGTTGTCTGCAATATATGAAGATTGTTGGAGACATTTGTAATTAGRCATCGGATAAGAGRGGGATGAAAACACTATATAAGCCCCTTCAAAGCCCCTTATAAGCACTTACCAAGTAATAAATCACTAAGAAAAAGAAAAAACAAAAACAAAAACAACTACAAGAACAAAAAAGCACGAAAAAATAAAACCGTCGTTGTAGTAGTTAAAAAAATTTGGAATTCAAATGCAAAAATAAAGCCCTCATTCCTATATGTATATTGAAGGATTGAAATTTGCCTTTTTATGAATAAAAGGAGGTGGGAAACATATGGCGGTGTACCGTAATGTGCAGGTGAACTTTTGGCAAGATGAATTCATATTAGATTTAACGCCAGAAGAGCGTTATTTTTAYATATATTTGTTAACTGGTACGAAAACGAAGCAATGTGGTATTTACATATTRCCRAARCGTTTRGCAGAGCTTGAAACTGGTTACAGTATGGWGACWGTTGAGAAGTTATTGAACCGGTTTGTGGAATACGGGAAGATTTTATATGACACGGAAACGAAAGAGTTATTCATTATAAATTGGTTACACTATAATCCTATTTTTAATACGAACAT
>NZ_JBFTMA010000342.1:0-4360 GCF_056396725.1 Bacillus sp. 05T31 | reverse complement strand
TGTTAATTGCCATACTGTGCCCCCTGATTCGTTCATTGCTTTATTAAAAAATAAATACTATATGAAAATATAAGCGATACGTACTATGTTTTCAAGGGCGAACGGTATATTCGAAATAAAGTGAAACTTTATTTATTCCCCTTTAACGAAAAAAATAGCACTTAAAAGTGCTATTCCGCTCTCCTTGCCGCTTGCTGAATTGGATCCCAAACGCTGTTATATGGTGGTGCGTAACTTAAGTCGACATCTTCTAAATCGTGAATGCTCATTTTATTGAAAAGTGCCATCGCAATAACATCAATACGTTTATCTACGCCCTCTTCTCCAATTACTTGACCACCTAATAATTGTTTCGTATCAGAACGATATAGTAATTTCAAGTAAAGAGGTTTGGCATTTGGGTAATAGCCCGCCATATTTGTTGAATCTACTTTGACCGTCTTATACGGGATGTTTAGCCCTTTCGCTTCTTTTTCATTTAAGCCTGTTCTTGCGAGCGTCAGATYCATAAATTTAATAATGCCYGTACCTAACGTACCTTTAAATGMYCTTCGTTTATCMAMCATATTSAGTCCRGCAAGTCGCCCTTGTTTATTCGCRGTCGTTCCAAGCGGGATATGATCATGAGTTTCCTTTATAACGTGGTAATGCGTTGCACAGTCTCCGGCCGCATATACGTCTTTCACATTTGTTTGCATATAAGTATTTACTTCAATTGCACCTTTATGATTTTTATGTACATTTGTCCCCTCAAGAAAATCAGTATTTGGCTGTACACCGACAGATACTAAAACGAGATCWGTTTTATACGTCCCTTTATCTGTTTCAATTTGTTCCACTCTTTCTTTTCCTTTAAACGCTTTTACATTCTCATTTGTTAAAATTTCAATATTATGTTTRTCTGCTTCTTTATGTATATATTCCGCCATATCGGCATCATAAATTGTGCCAATATGATCGTTTCGCTCAATCATTCTTACTTTCTTACCAAKTTCGACGAATGTTTCTGCCATCTCYAGTCCGATTGCACCGCCGCCAATAATCGTTACATCTTCAACTTTATTCGTCTCTAGCGTTTTTAATATGCGCTCAGCATCCGGAATTGTTTTTAAAAGATGAACGCCTTGCAAATCTCGCCCTTCCCATTCTGGCATAACAGGACGCACTCCAGTCGCAATTAATAAACGATCGTACGGAAATTCAAAAACATCTTTCGTCTTCGTATGTACTGCATACACAATTTTCTTTTCCGTATCTACTTTCGTTACTTCATGACGCACTTTCGCATYAATCCCATATTTATCACGAAACGTCTTTACATCGCGTGCAATTAACTTTTCAGTAGAGGCGATAACACCACTAATCACATACGGTAATCCGCACTGAGCGTATGAATAAATTTCACCTTTTTCTAACGTTACAACATTTGCCGTTTCATCGCTTCTAACAATTTGCATTGCTGCACTCATACCAGCTGCATCTCCGCCAATAATGACATAGTTCACTTTACCACTCCTTCTTTTTTACATACTCTTTACGTTTTCCATATTTTGTAGAAATAACACCTACCTCTATTGTAAAGAAAGAGAATTTCATCTTCAAATTTGGTGCACAAACATGCTTTACTAGGTAAGTGTCGTGTCTTATAAACAACATGTTTAATATGCTATAACAGTAGCTATGGAAAGTAGGTGAAACATACATGTGCGCTGGCCTTCTCGTCCAGCTTCCAGAGGAACCGATAGAACCGAGACCCGCCCTCCCGCTTGAACAAGAGTTTTCCATTAATACAACTTTATACAGTGCTCGTGCTTGGTTATCTGAYAATGACACTTTCTCACAAACTATTTGGAAAKCSWCTCGCTTYKCTTCTGCATCACACGCTCGCAAATCCATCTTCCCAGTTGGTACTGTTAAAATTGTGAACTTTTCTGAGGATACAATAACGGTTACTATATCATCAGAATCAGATGATGCTCTCAAAATAGTCGTTCCCCCTCGTTCTGAAGCTGCTTTAACGTCTAGTTCTTTATCTGATGTGCAAGCAAGTACATCAGGAGGAGCAAGTAAAGTCACATTTCTCTTTCACATCTTTTTCTCAAGGGATCCTGGTCCAGTTAAATAATCATAAAAAGGTACAGTTATGCACTGTACCTTTATCATGCACTCTATTCTCTTGATTTGATCAGTTCAACATTATAAGATTCAATATTAGTTAACACTTTCTGCTTCTTTACTACAGGATTCCCCCTCTTCGTCCCGCAGTTTTGACAAAATTGCACACTGTCTTCAAAATGAGTCCCGCATTTTGTACATACATTCATCCATTCAACCACCTTTTCGTTAGAAGCCTGTTAATCCCCCGATAAAGGTTTGGATTATCGTTTTAATGTAAGACCAAAACACGATAAACGTTGCAATTCCGATTAAAACATTTGCGATAATAAGTGTGTAAACAAGATCTACTCCGCCGTTGTCTAGTTTTAATATAGCTACAATTATACTAATTCCCATATACGTTGTAGCCAGCCCTAATAAGATTGGTAAAAAAAAGATCAATAGGAAACTAAATAGAAAAGAAAGCACTAATATAGCAATAGCTGGCGTCGCTATCGTCCCCCATATACCGAATGCTTCAAGAAAAGAAAAAGATGATTTCATCATCTTACCACTTACAAAAATAATAAATCCGACAAATAAAGTTAAAATTAATAAAAAGAAAAAGACCATTACAGATTCTCCAAAGAAAGTAGGAGTAGTTATATCTGGCACTAATGTCCTCGTAACAGTCGCCGCTGCGCTCATCATTCTATAAAAAATACATGCTCCTAAAAAACAAATAAGTACAAGGCTTGCAATTCCATTTCGCACTTCAATATTTCCACTTTTCATAACGGCCGATGGTGATTTAAAAGCATTTTTAAAGAACTGAAAATAGCCACTTGCAAATTGTTTTGCTTGCTCTACCGTTTCATTTGGGCGAGTTTCCTTTACTTGTTCCTTGCGCGATAGCTGCCCTTCTTCCTGCCCACCACTCGCTACCACTTCTTCCGTTAACGAATGTCCACAATTTCCGCAAAACCTTGCTTCCGCTGCATTTTCAGTATTACATGCCGGACATTTCATTCTCTCATCCCTCCTTAAGCATATACCTTATAGGGTGTTACAAATTCAATATATGACTTTGTACATAAAACATGACTACAAGAAAAAGAATATGAAATCCTTCTTTTAAACGAAACTATGTGTGCTAGTAATATAGAAAAATAATGTTATTATGAAACAGAGCAAATAAAGTGAAACTTTAAACAGATTGGATGAAGACAGTGGAATTTGTAAACTCGATTTTTCAAACACTCCTTACAAGYGTGATCCAATTATTTTCTTTAATTGGTGTCATCATTGTAATTGGATTTATATTAGGTTATTTAGAATCTCTCACACGAACGTATTGGTCGAGAGCTTTTGGTAGGAARGGWTTTCTTTTAACYGCATGGATYGGTGTTCCCGTTCATGAACTTGGGCATGCAATTATGTGTCTATTATTTCGTCATAAAATTGTAGCAACGCAGTTCTTCCCAACAGATACAAGTCAGGGAGCTTTAGGTTACGTMCAACATCAATACAATCAAAAAAGYRTATAYCAACGRATCGGTAATTTCTTTATCGGCATCGGYCCTATTATTTCTGGTATTACTGCCTTAATACTTTTAATGCGCTATTTCGTACCAGAGTCATATTCTTTATTTAATACAACTCTCGAAACAACAATCGCATCGACTTCTATTAACTTAGACATGATCCAAAACATGTTTTTATCAACATTCTTTTTATTAAAAAGCTTGTTTACAATGAACAATTTATTGACCCCTTCTTTTTGGTTATTTTTATTTATCGCTATTTGTATTTCCGCACATATCGCTTTRAGTAAACCAGACATTAAAGGATCAATAGACGGCGTCATCGTCATGTTTATCGTATTATTTTTATTCAATATAATAGCGGGACTGTTTCAGTACGATAGTAACCAACTAATCGGCAAAGTTATGAAATATAATATGTATCTCATTGCATTTTCTAGTGTGGCGCTTCTTTTCTCTTGTATTTCTACACTTGTGAGTTTTGGGTTTTATAAAATAAGAAGAGGGCGTTCGTTGTGAACGCCCTCTTCTCATCAATCATTTCTCTTATAATCACAATGCTCAACCGGAACACGAGCATGCCCTTCTTCATCCGTACACCATGACTGTGACTGAAAGGCAAGAAAAATACCAACCCACTCTTCCTTCTTCTCAAAGTGAATCAATATCCCACCGTCTTGCCATTTGCCATCATCACCTTGCCATTTCTCTACATTCCC
>NZ_JBFTMA010000341.1:0-4835 GCF_056396725.1 Bacillus sp. 05T31 | reverse complement strand
AAGAATATATTTACTTTTATAACTATAAACGGTTCCAAAAACGACTCAACCATCGAGCTCCGATAGAATATCGAATCTCGATGGCTGCTTAGTCTTTTTAATACTGTCTACTTGACAGGGATAAGACCAGTAGCTGGAAGTCTTTTTTTAGCGAGCGACATCAGGTAGTATCCCTCTTGTACAAGAAAAAATAAACATACATACTAATTATTGTAACATAGCGTCTATACATCTATACATAAAGTATTTAATATATATGAAAATTATATTTATGTTATATAAAAAAGCCTCCTCTTTAAAAGAGGAGACTTTACATGAGTTTATAGGAACATCATACCTGCGACTGCTGCGTTTAAGAAGTTCGCTAGTGTACCAGCGATAACTGCTTTAATCCCTAATTGTGCAATTTGTTTACGGCGAGTAGGAGCTAACGTTCCTGTTACACCTAATTGAATTGCGATAGAAGAGAAGTTTGCAAAACCACAGATTGCAAATGTTAAAATCATATTTGTTTTTGCAGAGAACTCTGCCATGTGTGGTCCTAAGTTTGCGTATGCAACGAATTCGTTGATTGCAAGTTTTTGACCGATGAAACTAGCTGCTTGCACGGCTTCACCTGGAGAAACCCCGATTAAGATTGCAAATGGTGATAATAAGTAACCGAAGATTAAATCAAGGCTAAGTTTAATATCGAACCAAGAACCAACCCATCCTAATAAGCCATTTAATAAAGCGATTAATGCAATGAAGGCCATTAGCATTGCAGCTACGTTAATAACAAGTTGTATACCTTCAGATGCACCGCGTGCAGCTGCATCGATAACGTTTGCGTCTTCACGCTCTGTTGAAAGTTGAACATTATTATCTACTTTTTCTGTTTCTGGCATAATTAGTTTTGCAATTAATAAACTTGATGGAGCTGCCATAATTGCTGCTGCTAATAAATGTTCTAACGGAATTCCCATTGCTGCATATCCGACAAGAACTGATCCGGCAACAGCTGTCATACCACTTACCATAATAGTGAAGAATTCACTGTTAGTTAAACGTGCTAAGTATGGTTTAATTAAAATTGGTGCTTCTGTTTGTCCTAAAAATACAGTTGTTACTGCATTTAAGCTTTCTGCCTTAGAAGTTCCAAGAAGTTTACTTAATGCACCACCAACGATACTAACAAATTTCTGCATAATACCTAAGTAATATAAGATTGCAACTAATGAACTAATAAATACGATTGGAAGTAGTGCTTGAATAACGAAAACAAATCCCCAAGGGCCTTTTGCGTTGACTAAATCCCCAGCAACGAACCTAATTCCCTCGTAAGAAAAATTAATTAATCCTTGAACGCCGTCAGCAGCAACTTTTAAGCCTGCTTTTCCAGCATCCCATCGCAATACGATAAATGAAAATGTCATTTGTAATGCTAGCGCGATTAAAATTGTGCGCCAATTAATAGCTTTGCGGTTGGAAGATAGTAAGAAAGCAATTGCTAATACTCCAATCACGCCGCCAATTCCCCATAAAACATTCATGCAGTGTATGCTCCTTCCTCATAGTAAAAAAGTGTATAAACCAGTTGTCTATACTTTTGCGAATATAACATCTTAAGTAATTTATCATAATGGACATCGGAGGTCAAACGTCTAACGAAAAGTTTAAATAAAAAGAAAATTCTTTGAAAAAACACATATAAAATGAATAGACATGAAATAAGTTATGTTTTTTGTTGAAATATATTCATTTTGATAACGTTTTGGACAATTTTTATAGAATATAGTGTATGAAATAGGAGAATGAACGCATAATTTTTTCGTAGAGAGAATGAAAGGGGATTACTATGTTGAGTCTTTTAAAAAGAGCCTTCTAGTAAACTAGAAGGCTCTGAAACTATAACTTAAGGTGCTTTCGTATACCCTAAGAAATGGCTTTTCCAATAAGAGTTGCTTAATGAAGCGATTGCTACACCTTTATCTCCAGMYTGGATAAAYGATCCRCCYCCAAGGTAAATACCCATGTGAGAAGGACCWGCTTTATAAGTRTYTTKGAAATAAATTAAGTCTCCAGGTTGTGGACTTGAAGTTTGTGGTAAGCTGCTCCAATATCCAGCAACACTTTGGCGGCTAATGTTATGACCAAATTTCTTAAATACGTGGTAGATGTAACCACTGCAGTCAACACCATTAGCAGAAGTACCGCCCCAAACGTATGGTACGCCTTGCATTGATTTTGCATATGCAAGTATGGAAGAACTGTCACCGCTATTATTGCCTGTATTATTGTTGTTATTGTTTTGATTGTTATTTTGGTTGTCGTTAGGCTTATTATCTACTGCGCCACCAACTGGTGTTTTAGATAGGAAACGTGTTCCGATGTAACCAGTTTGACCGTTGTAGTTAATTTTGCTCCATCCAGAGTTTTCAGAGATTACTTGAACCTTCTGTCCTTGTGGAAGTGCGCCTATGATTCTATAATTTGTACCTTCGCCGCTACGTACATTTAGTGCAGAAGCATTAATGTAGTAGTCACCAATTGCACCTTGTTCAGGTTGTTTTGGCTGTTCTGGTTGTTTCGGTTGCTCAGGAGTAGCAGTGCCACCTTTGAAGAATTTTACAAATTCGCTACTAACATAGCCTGTTTTTCCTAGGTAGTTTACTTTAAACCAGCCGTTTTCAGATCCGACTACGTTTAATGTTGTGCCATTTAACACGCCGCCAATTACACTATGGTAAGCAGCAGGGCCTGTACGAACACGTAGAGATGTTGCGTTAACAACGTAAGTACCACCAGTTTGAATAGTTCCATTATTATTTTGCTCTTGGTTGTTACCTTGAGTGACGTTTTCGTTAGAACCGCCTTTTGTTACGTAGTCCTTGCTTAAGTAAGCTGTTTGTCCTGCGTAATTGATTTTGAACCAATCTTGAACTTCGCCTACAACGTGTACAACTTGTCCTTGTTTAACAGAACCTACAGTTGGATGAGAAGTGCTAGGACCTGTACGAACGCGAAGGGAAGATACRTTTACTGTATAGTTTCCRCTTGCTGGTTGAACGGTTGCTTCATTGTTACTATTGTTGTTATTGCTTGTAGAGCCAGTGTTTGTAGAAGCGCCTGATACAAATTGGCTACTAACATAACCAGTTTGTCCGTTATGGTTAATTTTCACCCAACAATTTTCTTCTCCAATTACGTTTAAAGTTTGTCCTTCATATACACGTCCTGAAACAGAACTAGAAGTGTTAGGAGCTGTACGTACACGTAATACATCGGCAGTAACTTTATTCTTTCCACCTGTTGTACTTACATTAGAATTACTTGCTCCATTTTTTGATACAAATTCGCCACTGACAAAGCCAGTTTTTCCATTATGGTTAATTTTGAACCAACCATTTTCTTCTCCAATTACGTTTAACGATTGACCATTATAAACGCGAGAGATCAAGTCGTGAGAAGTRCTWGATCCTGCRCGAACATGTAGYACGCTAGCATTYACCGTATAWGATGAAYTGTTTGATGCGGAAGCTTGGACAGTTTGTGTAGCAGCTTTTTGTGTRTTTTGTTCMGGGGCAGCTTGAACRCTATCAAGTGTAGGTGCTGCTCCTCCTGCTACAGACACTGCCGCAAGACCGGCAAGGTATTTTTTCAYAATTTGTCGATTCCTTTCTGTCTGTAATGTAGTGAAGAAATATTTACCAACTGTTAAAAATTCTAAAGAGCATGTCGATTACTGTCAAGACTTATGTGGTAATCTGAATATGACAAAAAGGTTACAAAAAAAAAATCAAGGTATAAATCTGCACCTTGATTTCCATTTAAATACATATATTTGATGTGGAAAATGAGAAGATTATTCGTATTTAGGAAGATGTGCTGTTGGATTTTAAAAGGCTTTGAGAAAATGACCTTTGTAGTAATTTAGTGATAGGGCCAACTTGACCATCTTGAATCGCAGTTCCATCGAGATGGGTCATCGGTAAAATTTCAATAGTCGTTCCCGTAAAGAAGCATTCATCTGCTTGATAAACATCGCGAACGCTGAAMAGYTCTTCYTKTACAGGRAKWYGAAGRGTWTTAGCTAARGAAAGGACRTAYTGACGAATAATGCCRTTTAAAATAAGGTGATTRGCTGGATGCGTATACAGTGTTGATATAGCACGTACACCGTATTCAATCCATAAAGATGGTCTTTCTTTTTTTGAAATATAAGCATAGATTGTCGGAGATATGTCATATGAAAATGCATGTGCTCGAGCTTGTACACCACGAGATACTTGTAAGTAAATTGTTCCGTCTTCTTGGAAATTATTGTTTTCAATTAATTTGTAGAGTAAGATGATGAGTTCGGCTTTTGAGAAAGGAAGTGATAATTCTATTTCTTCAAGGGATCGATATAATCTTGTTAAATGTGGGTCTAATAAGTGAAAGTTTCCGTTATAAAGGCGAATAACTTCATAGACGCCATCACCAAATTGTAAACCTCTTTCTTCAAGTTCTATGTACGCGCGATGTTTTGTTGTATCAATAACTGCATCATTCCATAGTACAAATYTTTCGTATGCCAATTTTCGTCCCATCCTTTCGTTAGTACATGAATAAAAAKCACTMTAGTWATTTTTATGTRAGCAATTCTCTWCATATGACGTATATGTATTTGWAAATYAYAGAGAAGTAGTGGTGATTTATCCTGCATTAACTGCTCGTAAACGCCCGATTGGTGAGGGCTAATAATCAGTGGGGGATGAACAAAACACCCACTGATTAAAGTTTCACTTTATAGCATTTTGTATATACAAATTCGRAAATGAGAAATAAGAATCCGAAATGAGAAATAAGAATCC
>NZ_JBFTMA010000340.1:0-4382 GCF_056396725.1 Bacillus sp. 05T31 | reverse complement strand
TGTTACAGGAGTAAGCTCTGCACAAGCGGATGAATTGAATATTCCTAAAAATAATGGGACATGTAAAAATATTACGCAAAATGTAGAAGCAAATGAATATGTGAAAGGATGTATTAAAATATTTCCGAACCCTCTTCTTGGTCCAATAGTAAGAATACCTAATACTTTTACATATGATGATGATATTTATCAAGGAACACTTCAGCTTGTTTCTCAAGAACGTTCCTCGTTTTCGATTGTATGTTATTATGAAGGTACGGTAACAAAATACAAATAATAAGTTAAGTGTATATTTCTTTTATTTTAACAATATGCATTCATTAGACTAAAAAAATTTATAACCTTATAAATATTAAGGATTTTAAAGAGCTTTTAATACTAAATTACCTTTATTCTTAGCGTTGCCATAGCTCCCAAAAAGAACTCTTGGTAAAAGGGCTCTTTTGTATTTTTTAGACTCATCTAAGTTATTTAGATTTTAATACAATAAATGTACTATAAAGATCAGATATTCAATCGAGAAATCTTTTTCGGATTTCTGGGGCAGGCAATGAACAGCTTGTTTGCTTTCCAAATAATTTATATCTATTTTCTGCAAATTTTTCATAAAAAAAGTCACGTAGGGGCCTTGGTATTAATAAAAAAAGAATTGTTACTTTCCAAAGTCTATTAAAATTTTTACAGATATTTATTATAGCTTCGGATTTAATGTAAGCAGTATCATTTTCAATTAACACAATACTGTCAGTATTTGCATCAATATGATATTTTTTTAGTAATTGTCTTCCGATGTGACCCTGTAACGAAGCAAATTGAAAATAAGCGTTATGATCCCGTTTTATAATAAATTGAATACTTCGGTTACAAAAACTACACTCACCATCAAATAGGACAATACCGGTCATAATTGATCCTCCTTTATAGGATATATACTTTTAGCTAATCTTTAAGGATCGCTTATTTGTTATTTCCACTAATTATTTCATCCATTTTAACATTCTACTAAATTTGAAAATTCCAGATTTTAATTTGATGCTTTAGGCATTAGAGTCCTATGAAAGATACCGTAAAGAAATATATACTTCTTTTGATACGAATAAATAGTTTTTCTTTTTTTGATGATTGTATTAGTTAGCAAAACAATCTCAAATTCAACAAGAGACTGTTTTGCTAAAATAAATGAATTTTCATCTCATATTTGCTAATCCATTAGTCAACTTAGACTAGGTTGTTAATTTTTGAGTGCTGTAATAACATTGTGGATAAGCTGCTCTTTATTAAATTTATTATCTGATTTTAAAGTATCTCTTTCTGCATAGCGCATTGCAGTTTTTTGATCAAGCTTTTCACTAGAACGTTCTACTGTTTTTTGATAGCTTTTCCAAACAACTGCAATAATTTCAAAACCTGCCCCCTGTGGTGAAATATAAGAATCTTTAAAATCCTTAAGATCTAAATTACTATTCGGCTCATATAAAGCTTTGTACAAAATTTCTCCACCCTTTTGTAACTGTTCATCAATTTTTTTAGGGTTTTCTTCATGAATTGCTGCAGACAATTCTTTGAGGTAATTCGGATTTTCTTCCTTTACATATTCAGTAATATCCTCTACTACTTTCACTAATTTCTTTTCTTTGTCATTGTTGTTACTGTTTATTTGAGAATCACTGTAAATCTTTTCGCCAAATTTTCCAACACCAAAAAATACACCTTTAAAAATATCATCACTCGTATATTTAGATAATTGTTGTTTTTGCTCATCCGCTTTAACTTGGTTAACATTCAAACTACCTAATGTAGAGATACTAAATAAGCATGTAGCAGCTATTGCTAAAGGYACACATTTTTTTGTAATTTTCATTTTATTATCTCCTTTTATTATGGAATTTTTATTAATAGAACTTGGCTTATTAATTGAAGTGTGATAAGTCATTATAAATAAGTGACGGAAATTTATTTATAAAAATAAAATCGACATTTCAATCAAAAGGACTACACCACGATTAAATAACACAATACTAGTTATAATTTATTTATCTTTGGAGTTTTTTGTTTTTTCTAGCCACTCCTTAAAGACTTCTGACTTATTATCTCCCACTAATCTATCGATTTCCTTACCGTTTTGGTAGTGAATAATTGTAGGTGTACCTTCAATTTTAAAATTATTCCAACTATTTTGGTGTTTTTCTAAATTTAAAGTTTGTAAATTAATATCCATTTCGCTAGCCATTGGAATTAGTACAGGAGATACTTTAGAACAATATGAACAATTTGTTTGATAAAAATATATAATTTTATCTTTTTTATTAGTAATATCTTCTTGAAGCTGGTTTGGACTAATATTATTAGTGTAATAATTTTTTTCTTCCTTGTTTATGAAAAAAATTATGGCTCCAAATAAAATTAGGGTTACTATTACAAAAATAATGATTTTTTTCACGAACTTACCCTCTTTTTTGTATTTTGATGATGATAATGCTACCACTAATTATTATGATGAACGCAATAAAAGCTAATAACGGAATTGTAATAATCCCATACCAATCCAAATAATCTGTATTGCAAGGAACCCTTCCACAAGTAGCTTTATCATTTGACAACAAAGGAAGTTTTTGCATTAAATAATGATAGAAAGATATAGAACCACCAATAATTGAAAGTATTAGACTATAAATACTAATTTTATAATCTTTTTTTACAGTAGCTATTCCTAAGATAATTACTAAAGGATACATGAAAATTCGTTGGTACCAACATAATGAACAGGGTTCATATTTCATAATTTCAGATAGGTATAAACTTGAAGTAGTTGCTATGAAACTGGTTGCCCATATTATGAATAACGTTAACTCTAATCTTTTTTCATTATTCATATATTAAAGTCCCCTTTTAAATCATCAAATGCATTTTATTATTACGAGATTGAGAGTACTTTTAAAAATTAAGAGCAAATATTAGATTGAAAATTTGCTCTTAAAGAAAAGTGTATCTTTTTCATATCGGGAGTAGCACTTTAATTATCAAGGTCTAAAATTGATTTCAAAGTGCTACAATAATATTATGGACCAATTGTTCTTTAGTGAAAGTGTCAGCTGACTTTGATGAATTTTTGTCTAAATAATGCATTGCTGTTTTAGGTTCTGGCATATCACTAGGCGGTGAAGATGTAACTTTAACGTATTTCCAAACAACCACGTAAATAGCTAAAACTAGACATAAACCTGTTCCTTGTAACCAACTATTTAATGCTTTTGAGTCTTCAACAGTTAAGTTATTAGTGGGTTCTGTTAAAGCTTTGTTTAGAATTTCTCCGCCTTTCTGTAATTGTTCATTTATTTTATTTGGATTTTTGCTGTATATTGTTGCAGATAAATCGTCCAGGTAACTAGGGTTTTCTTTTTTTATATACTCAGTAATATGATCCACTGTTTCTAAAAAATCTCTTTCTTCTTTACTTTCACTAATAGTTAGTGGAGAGTCATTGTAGACTTTTTCACCATATTCTCCAATCCCAAAAAATATCCCTTTAAAAATTTCTTCTTTCGAATATTGTGTAGGTGCTTCCGCAGCATATACTTTGTCTTTTACACTTTGTAAATTGAATAACATGCCGACAATAAGCGAAAAACATAGTATAATTATTATAGGTTTAGGTTTCTGTTTTATCATTTATTATCACCTCAAATTATTATTAAAATCTTTTTATAACGAATAGTATAATAGTAGTAATTATTTAAATTAGGGGAGTGGTTCTTGTTTTTCATTAATAGACAAGTTACACCTTTATAATAACGATGTAACTTGCCCACAAAATTACATTATAATTTTGTTAACTTATTCTTTTAAAAATGTTGGCAATGTTATCTTCTCTCTTTTGTTGAATTTCTTCTTTAGATAAACTTGGATCAAGGAATTCTGGGGCTGATTGAATAGATACTTTCCAATAGATAGTTGCTACAACCGCAGCTGTTGTTACAACTGCTGCTGCATGAAATGCAACTCCATATGTAACTAGAGCTAGCGCACAAACTGTTGGACCACATACCTCTTGTTTATCATTTTCAACTATTCGTCCATTTTTTTTAGCAATTTCCATAAGTGCAGTTGAACCTTCCTCTAATAATTTATCAACTTTTTTTGGATTTTTTTGTTGCACGGCTTGTTCAAGTTTAGTGAAATATTCAGGCTTTTGTTCTTTTAATTGACTAATTAACACATTAACTGCTTCTTGGGATTCTTTAGAAGACATAACTTTCAAAATTTTAGGGTCCCACATATCAGCGAAATTTTCGGATAATTCACCCTGCCCGAAAATAACTCCTTTGAAAATTTCTTCACCAGAATATTTAGATAGGTTTTGTTCTTGCTCGGCTGCTTTAACT
>NZ_JBFTMA010000339.1:0-5028 GCF_056396725.1 Bacillus sp. 05T31 | reverse complement strand
CATATATTCAGTAACCGCTACTTTCCATATATGTTGTGAAAAGTACGGAAGTAAGCGCATTTTCGTATTTTTTTTTACATAACTACACACATATTGAAGGGAAATACAATTCCCTACCGCAAGCTCACCTATACACTTCATGTATAGAAAAGCTTGCCATGTAAATGGATTTGTTTGAAAAGCAAACGCGGATGGGAGCGGAACACCGATTTCAGAAGGAAAGCTCGCTGGGGTACATTTATATTGATATAAGAGGCGGAGTAGTGACTTATGATTATAATTCCAGATAGATAGAGCGTTTTGCCGAAAATGGTTCTTTTTTCTCTTCCATTCTTGTCCTAATACCTCTTTTTGGAAAGGAACAGAGGAAAAGAGCATGTCAACAGTAGTCGTATCAGTTGGTAAATAAATAGTATGTGAGAAAGAGACATTTGTAGAAAACGGAGTGATAAATGCGCATTTCATACACGATTTTTGTTTCGGACAGAAGAAAATAAGAAATGGCTGAGGATAAGATTGTAAGGAGAAAGCCAGAAGTGAGGAAAATTTCATCCAATATGCAGATTGCTTTTTTAATTGATTTCCACCAATGATCCAGATGACCTGTATACCAGCTTGCCAATACGAGTATGTTCGTTTAGAAAGCTGTTCTATGGAGAGATTGGCGCATTGATATTCAATCGCAATTTCCCTACCTGCTCTCTCTACGAAAACATCTGGTCTTTGCTGGATTTTTGGAAGGTAATGCTCTATATCCACATGAAAATTTTGACGTTTCAACCATCTATATAACAATTCTTTACCKTGCATATGATACATAGATTCTGCTTCATAAAAGGTAAGACATGAATCCACTTTCTTATGAGCAAAATGCCAGCTCTTTTGTGTTCCTAATTTCATTTGCACTTCTTTTCCGCAAGCTGTACAAAAGAATTTTTCTCGTTTACGCATTTCGCGTAAACGTTCTTCATCCCGGTTATATAATAGATGAATTTTCTCTCCGTTTTCTCTCCTTGCAATAAACATCCACCATCACACCCTTTCAACTTCTTGTATTCTACAATTTACTACAAATTCCTCTCAAAAAAAGAGATGTCCTAAATTAGGACATCTCTTTCTATAATAAAGGTGATAATAACCGATACGTCGATTCAACAATCCGCCTATGAAGACGTCTCTTATGAAATCGGTCAACATGAATTTCACTGGATTCTTCTAAATCGTCTTTAAAATCTTGAACGAGCTTTCGAATGCTACCTGTATCATATAAAAAGGCATTTACTTCAAAGTTTAAATGAAAACTTCTCATATCCATATTAGCTGTCCCAATTGATGCGAGATCAGAATCCACGATGACAACTTTACTATGAAGAAAACCTTTTTCATATTCATATATTTTTACTCCTGCATCTAATAACTCCGGAAAGTACGATCTTGATGCATAAAAGACAGTCCGCTTATCTGGCTTACTTGGCATTAACAAACGAACATCAATACCAGCAAGTGCAGCTACTTTTAATGCAGATAAAATATCATCATCTGGAATAAAGTATGGTGTTGCAATCCAAATCGATTTCCTAGCTGAAGCAATCATTGCAAAATATAAATGTTTAATTGTTTCCCATTTATTATCCGGTCCACCTCCAACAAGTTGGACTCCGCCCCAATGATCACCCTCAACTGCTTCCGCTTGTAAATATTCAGGTGCTAATACAGCCTCACCAGTCATATAAAACCAGTCTTGAAGGAAAATTAGCTGTAAACTTTGAACTGCTTCACCGCGTAAATATAAATGCGTGTCTCGCCAAAAACCGAAATATTTATCCTTCCCTAAATACTCATCACCAATATTTAATCCACCTACAAACCCYTCATTTCCATCTATAATAACGATTTTTCGGTGGTTTCGATAATTAATTTTATCGTTTAAAATTGGAAAGCGCACAGGGAAAAATGGAATCATTTCTACTCCTGCATCATTCAATTCTGCAATATACGAATTTGATAATTTAAAACTTCCAACCGCGTCGTATAAAAACCGAACGACAACGCCTTCTTTTGATTTCTTTATTAAAATATCTTTAATTTCTGTACCGAGCTTGTCATCACGCACAATGTAATACTCCATATGAATGTGGTGTTTCGCTCGATTTAACCCATCTAAAATTGCCTGAAACGTTTCGTCTCCATTTGTTAATGTCCTCGTTTCAGTTTGAAATGAAATATTTAAAGCACCTAGTCGATCTGCTAAACGAAATAACAATTCTTGATGCTTATGATTTCGTAAAATCCGTTCTTCGTAATCTTCGTGTCCCTTATATTGTAAAAACGCCTGTTCATCGAGTAATGCCTTCTTTTGGAACATTCTTTTTCTGCGAAAATTTTGTCCAAATAAAAGATAAGCAAAGAAACCGAACACTGGAAAAATACCTAGTACGATTAACCACGTAAGTGTTTTTGACGGATGGCGGTTTTCTAAGAAAATAACACATCCAATTAAAAATGCGGAAACCGTAAATAAAATACTAATAATACCTAAAATCGAAACATCTTTTATCCCAATTACATCCGAATAAAATGCTACATCAATAAACATACGTAACGAAACAAATAATGCGAACAATAGTAGAAAAAAGAAAAGTAGTTTTAGTGTATTTTTCATCTCTTACCCCCTAAATAAGAAAGCCTTCCTATTCTTCATAAAAAAAGCCGATTTCATACTATAGAAATCGGCCTACATTTTAGGAGGGAAATTGTTGCGAATTGTCTCAAGTGCACGCTCTTTCACAACCTGTTTCCCATACTCACTTACACGGTGAATCGTTAAAGTAGATTCTTCTCCATATTCTAAAACAATACTTAAAATACGATCAATTTCTTCTTCATCATGTAGCACTTCATCGAATTCCACATATACATAATAGCGGTCCTCAAATGAATGCAATTCATCTTTTATATCTTCAAAGATAAGACGATGACTTAATGAAATGACATCTTCAAAATCATTAAACTTAATTAAAAAGCCAAACGTACCATCTTCATTAAAGTTTGTTCCTACTTGTTCTTCTACCTCTTCCACTAATTCTTGCTGGAATAATGATTCGATGCCTTCATCTAGAGGAATGTCTATAATTTTGTCTACACCTATTGGTAGTTCCAGCTTTTGTCCATCCTTTGAAAGCTCCGCTTTCGTTACAAGTACTTCAATCCCTTTATCGACTGCTTGCACTTGGATCCATAACGGCCCATCGATAAAGAAATCATCATGATCACGAGCTTCGTCCATCATCTCCCAAAAGAGCTCTTCACTTCGTTCGCGATCATACCAAATTTCTTCACGATTAAACCCTCTGTCCTCTATATCAATGTACGTAATAAAAAATTTCATCGTATGGTCATTAATTCTTTCAATATCCAAAATACAACGCTCCCTTCCTGCTTAGAATTGTTATGAAGGGATTCCCCACTCATATGACAAAACAATAGATTCTTGTACTCTCATTTTATGATAAGATTCTCCAGAAGGGAAATAAAATCGATTTATTTTACAAAAATAGTTATATACCTATCTGTATTCGACTTTTTACATAAAGTGAAACAATAATCAGTATTTTTTCATCCTCCACTGATTATTAGATCGCACCAATCGGAATAAATATACCATTATACCAATTCACTGCTCGCAAAAAATTTGGACATACATTCCCATATTCCCTCGTACACTGTAATAAAGTGAAACTTCTATTAGAGGTGGATTATTTTGTCCCTGGGAGCGCGGGATCAAAACTAGACAAACTTTCTTCACCACATACATATATTTCGCTTATTAAAACATCTTAAATGGAGGCAGACGAATGGACTTAGAGTTTTTAACATCTGTACTAATGATTGTCGGTATCGATGTTGTACTAGGTGGCGATAACGCAATTGTCATCGCACTAGCTAGCCGAAATTTACCTGAAGCAAAACGAAATAAAGCCATTTTGATTGGTACTATGTTAGCAATTGTGCTACGAATTCTCCTCACGATACTAGCTGTCTATTTACTTGATATCCCATTTTTACAACTCACCGGCGGAATTTTACTCACATTAATTGCGGTCAATTTACTCACTGATAATAACAACGATCTTTCTTCTATCAAAGGAAAAACGACTTTATTCCAAGCTGTGCGTACAATTGTATTCGCCACATGAAGACAGACTTGCAACGTTTTTTCATCATAATCCTAGTTTTGCCACAAGTATCCCTTATTTGTTCATTTTCACCATTTTATGCATAGGCTTTATCGTTCAACAAGTGCGATTACGTAATGTTAAACAGTAAAAAAAAACCTTCTACTCTATAATAGGTAGAAGGTTTTCATATTATTATAATTAATTTACAAGACGCTGTGCTTCACGTAATTGGAACGTTCTTACTGTACGTGGTAAGAAACGACGGATTTCATCTTCGTTGTAACCTACTTGAAGGCGTTTTTCGTCAATCATAATTGGACGACGTAAAATACCTGGATAGTCACGAATCATCTTATATAAATCTTGAAGTGGTAAAGACTCTAAGTTCACATTCAATTCTTGGAAAACTTTTGAACGAGTAGAAATAATCTCATCCGTTCCGCTTTCTGTCATACGTAAAATCTCTTTAATCTCATCAATCGTTAATGGATCTGAGAAAATATTACGTTCTGTATAAGGAATATGATTTTCCTCTAGCCATAATTTCGCCTTTCTACAAGACGTACAGCTTGGAGAACTATATAATGTTACCATACAAAGCTCACTCTCCTTAAAGAGTACAAATTCTGTACTAATTACAGTTTAAATTTCTAACTTCCGCAATTTTTCGCGATAACTTGTCTTATAGCAAAGTAAAAAATCGCAATTCATGTAAGCAACAATAATTACTTTTAATAAGTAACTTCTATAATCATTATACAATAGTTTTTGCAAGAAATATACAGTGAATTTACTGCTAGTTGAGAAAATTTCTCCGTGTACTCCACTGCTATGCAACATGATTATACTC
>NZ_JBFTMA010000338.1:0-8684 GCF_056396725.1 Bacillus sp. 05T31 | reverse complement strand
TGCAAGTAGCGCTCCACCAATACTTGTATTCAATCCAGCTTGAAATCCAGTTACTACTCGTTTCCAATATAATAAAAGCGTTGATAAAATCCCTATAATAAGTGCCAATTCTACAGACCAAATCCCAACTACCGCACTTAATTCAACTTTTCCAAATGCTTTCATACCAATAGCTGAGAAATCAAAACCATCTGGATACCACTTTGGTATCATGATTGTGAAAACTTTATTCATTACACCTACTAAAATAAGTGGTACAAACGCAATTACTTGCTGTACTCTTGTAATTTCAATACCGCTTAATATCGGCATATCTTTTTGTTCTAATTGCAAAGATGCTGCCATTTCAGAATTTCCATCGTTAAAACCAAAATACCCTTCTCCTGCTGCTTTTGCCTTCTTACGCTTACTCTCTAAATAAAGTAAACCTAACGTTAAAACAAAAATTGCGCCTAAAATACCAAGTATCGGTGCTGCATAAATATCAGTTTTAAAAAAAGTTGTAGGTATTACATTTTGAATTTGTGGTGATCCAGGAAGCGCATCCATTGTAAATGTTGCTGCTCCAAGAACGATTGTGCCAGGGAT
The DNA here is from genome assembly GCF_056396725.1 of Bacillus sp. 05T31. NCBI lineage: Bacteria > Bacillati > Bacillota > Bacilli > Caryophanales > Bacillaceae > Bacillus > Bacillus sp. 05T31. The sequence continues at coordinate 8,096 of NZ_JBFTMA010000338.1, read as the reverse complement.
TAAACGCTTTGGAATATCCGCTTGTCGAAACAACTTCGCCGCAAACGGAAATATAGCGAACACCACTACATACACACTAACACCGCTATACGTTAAAATAGCTCCCATTAAAACGATTGCTAAAATTGTACGTTTTTCTCCAACTAACTCTACAATCGTCTTTGCGATGGAATCAGCGATTCCTGACATTTCTACTACTTTCCCAAATATTGCTCCAAGTAAAAACACTGGGAAATATAATTTGATAAATCCTACCATTTTCTCCATAAAAATATTTGAAAAGAAAGGTAATACAAAACTAGGCTCTGTCAAAAATACCGCAAATAATGCAAAAATCGGTGCGAATAATATTACAGAAAATCCTTTATATGCTACAAACATGAGTAAACTAAGTGCTAATAAAATAATAACTAGCTCCAATTATAACCCTCCTTTTAAACTGAAAATTCAATCTTTTWATGRCGAACTTTTACTCGTATTTCGAACCCTTTTATTTCATGACATTCCTCCTCTTTTTATCCCGCTATTTGCGGGCAGTAAGACTCCCACCTTAAAATTCAGCAAATGTGCAGAAGCTAGGCGGGATATCAACTGCTCGTAACAGCCCGATTGGTGAGGGCTGATAATCAGTGCCGGATGGACAAAACTTCCACTAATTAAAGTTTTACTTTATTACAAATTTTTCATGCTAAAATTGTCTAATTATAGTATTCGATTACATATGTAAAATCCCTTTAAACAAAAACGATTTCATCGTCATATGTTATAAAGGGATTTCTAGGTTCTATTTCTATAGTTTTATCGTACTATTCTCTATACAAAAGCTTTGTAACTCTTCGACATCTTTCACTATATGAATCGCCCCAGCATCACTCAATTCAATCTCACTACCATATCCATACAATACACCTATTGAAGCAATTCCGTTACTGTTCGCACCGATTACGTCATGCTTTCTATCACCAATCATCACCATTTCTTCTTTTTGAAGTTCTTCATTTGTTTGTAAAATATGAGCAATTATTTCTTCCTTTTTTATTCTTGTCCCATCTAAATTACTCCCAACAATCTCTTCAAAAAAAGATGTTAACTGAAAGTGCTCTATTACTTGTTTCGCAAATACAGTATTATATCTATCTGCAAAAGATTGTTGAATTGGTGGACCGATAAATGAATCTAACTCACTTATATTCACTTCTTCAATCCCCATTTTTTCTAACACGTATAGAACAGCATTGATTATCCCTTCTTTCGGATCAGTTAATGTTCCATCTAAATCAAATAGAAATGTTGTATACATATTTAATTCCCCCACTGATTTTATATGTACCCCATTAAGGCCATTCTCCTACTTACCCCTTTACTATACTATCACCATCTTATTTTTCAGAAAATTACTTTTTTTAACCCTTATACTTTCAGTTACAAAATCACAAAAGATATGATAAAGTGAAAAAGTTATACTTAATTTAATAGAAACTGGTGAATCACATGTCAATTACGTTAATTTTTATAATGGCTTTCACAATTGTTATCCACGCAGTTGAAACTAGCTCTTATAGTATTCGATTAGCTGGTGTYCGTTTAAAAAAGATTGTCGTTGCCTTATCCATCGTAGGAATGGTACTACTTATTTCAAGAACATCTAACTTACTACAAGCTTTTTTAATTGGTGGTATTGTCGATGAAGCAAAGCTAGATTCTTCTATTGATTTAGAGCATATTATACGGCTCGTTTTATTATCTGCTTCTGTCGGTACATTGCTCGCGATTATACTTTATCCAACTTTGACAAAGCTATTTGGATACGTCATTCAAAACTTTGAAACAGATGGTTCATTCATACGAATGATGAAGACGAATAACATTCAAAAATTAAAGTACACAAAAAAATATGTACGCTTTCCAAAGTTTGAGATGATTCATCGAATGCGTATTGGCGGAATTCCGAAGCGAATTATGCTTATTAATATGTTTGCCACTGCCATTTATACAGCTGGTGTTCTTTCCGCACTATATGCTTCTTTTTTAAATCCGACTTATGCAACAAAGGCTACTACAGCTTCTGGTCTTGTTAATGGTTTTGCTACTATTTTATTAACAGTTTTACTAGATCCACGTATCGCTCTTTTAACAGAACGGGCTCTTCAATCAGAAGAAGGTTCTGAAGCAATGAGTAAGATGTATGGTTGGCTMATGATWTCTAGACTTCTCGGTACATTATTAGCGCAACTATTATTCATACCAGGTGCTTACTGGATTACATGGATTATTAAGCTTATGAATTAATTCACTCTCTAAAAAAAGTAGGTGTACTATCAAATGACTATTAAAACCGAACAAGATATTATTCAATTGATCCAAAATGATCCGTGGATGATGAATGTATTACAAATGGCAAAATCACTAGAGCTACCTGATTGGTGGATTTGCGCTGGGTTTGTCCGTTCTAAAATTTGGGATACCTTACATAACTACGAAGTAAGAACGGCTACGCCAGATGTCGATGTCATTTATTATGATCCATTACATAAAGATGAGGTGTACGAACAATCATTAGAACAGAAACTAATGAATATGGATGCTACTATCCCTTGGTCAGTGAAAAATCAAACTCGCATGCATGTAGTGAATGGAATGCCACCATACTCTTCTTCTATTGATGCTATTTCTAAATTTCCTGAAACAGCAACCGCTCTTGGTGTTTCTTTGGACGAACAAAACAAAGTCATATTAACATCCCCATGCGGAATAGAAGATGTACTTTCATTACAAGTGAAACCTACACCTCATTTTCTTGAAACGAAAGAACGAATACATATGTACAACAAAAGAGTTAATCAAAAGAAATGGCAAAGTAAATGGCCTAATATTACAATCACTTATCCAGAAATTTAAAATAGAGCGCTTCGCATTATACGAAGCGCTCTTTCTTCTTTAGTTCAAAAAATGAATGACTGTTTCAGCAAATCGATCAGCTTCCTCATAATGTGGTGTATGGCCACTCTCTTCGAATATGATATGCTTCCCATTTTGAGCATCTTTATTAAATGTTTCAATTTGCTTTTCACACGTTACTACATCATGTTTTCCTACAATTAATAACATTGGATTTTGTATATCTTTTATTTTAGATAATAATGACGTATGACATGCTCCCTCTAATTTTAATCTATCAAAATGGATTTTGGAACGACTTGAAAATACTTCCCACACTTCATCACTATATAAACTATCGTCTGTCTCATCTTCCTTATAATTGTAAATCTCCATTCTTTTTTCTTCTAATTCAGCRCTTAATCTTATATAAGCTTCTAACAACTCTTCTGAACTAGCATTATTAGATAAATAAGCAAAGCAGTCTTCTGCYACTRATTCTTTTCCATACTTTTTTAATAAAGTTCCTGTCTTTTGTAGTAAGGCCCTACTTGTTAATGCAAAATCGAAAGTCGGACCTTCAAATATTAYTTTCTCTATTGAATTTGGATACATCGACGCATATAACAACGCTAAATATCCACCGAAAGARTGYCCRATTACAGACCATTTCTCAATTTGTARTASTTTTCTTAKTTCYTCACAGTCTTCAAYTAAATCAYWTARTCCAAAAGWTTCTTCYTCRGTAATTMCTTCTGAYCGACAAACYCCTCTTTGATCTATCATAATTACATATAAGGAATCTTTTAATCGTTCCGCTTGATGAAATGAAGTAAATACTATCTTTCCGTAATTTCCACCTACAAAAAATTCAGCTTCTAACACTTTCTTTTCCATCTTGAATGATACGAAAATACTAATAAATAATGCTCCCAGCGGCATTAATATATTACTAGATAAGAAGTCTACTGCATCAAAAATATTCTTCCCAAAAATCGTAATATCACTCCATACTCCAAATGATAAGGCAGATGGTATACCTGCTAGGAAAATGYAGAACCCGATGATCCATGATAGTTTAGCTCTTCTTTCTTGTTCACCATTTGCTAATGCTGAAACAACCGTCTCTAGTAGAGAAAATGCCGAGGTTAATGTGGCAAATGTAAATAGCGCAAGAAATACAGTTAAGAACAATCCTCCGAATGGAATTTGGCTAAATACAGATGGCAATACAATAAATAGTAAGCCCGGCCCTTCTGTCGGCTCCATTCCTAATGAAAATACTGCTGGAAATATAGCAAGACCTGCAAATAAAGAGACGAATAAATTCAATCCAACAATTGTTATTGCTGATTTTGGTAAACTTTCTTTTTTATTTAAATACGAGCTATACGTAACCATAATCGAAATCCCTATACTAATCGCAAAGAATGATTGGCCCATTGCGAATAAAATACTTTCTGAAGTAATCTTCGAGAAATCTGGTTGTAAGAAAAACTTCACGCCTTGCATCGCATTATCCAGTGTTAATGAACGAATAATAAGAGCGACAAATAAAACGAACAATGCTGGTAGCATATATTTACTTGCTTTTTCAATTCCATTTTGTACACCTTTTGATACAACCCATATCGTAATGAACATAAAAACGAAATGTCCAGTAATAGCCCAAAGCGGATTTCCAATTGTTTCAGTAAATAACGAACCGTAATTTTGTCCCGGAGTAATAAGTTGTCCAGTTACTCCTCTGAATAAATAAATTAGTACCCATCCACCTACAACACTATAAAATGAAAGTAATATAAAACAAGTTCCAACGCCAAGACGTCCAATCCAGTGCCATCCTGTATTTGGTGCGATACTTTTAAATGCTCCAACTGCTTGTTTCTGTGTACTGCGTCCAATCATAAATTCAGCTATAAGTAGCGGTAATCCAATTAATACAGTAAATAATATAAAAATTAAAAAGAATGCTCCTCCCCCGCTCTTCCCAGCGATATAAGGAAATTTCCATATTGCTCCAAGTCCAATTGCTGATCCTGCTGCTGCCATTATAAAACCTAATTTCGAAGTCCATTGCTCCGTCTGTTTCATCCTATTTTCCTCCCGTTAAAATCATTTTATATTAATAAATAAATATTATTGATCAATCTGAATAAAACCTCCATTTCTTTTTCTATAAAATAAAAAAATGGCCCAACGTCTCTATATAAAGAGACGCTAAGCCATTTACTTAACGCGGTACCACCCTTATTGATTCCATTATGAATCCACCTTAGTAGTAATCGTTTGATTACAAACCTAATATCGAAGGTTAACCGTTAAGATTTACTAAGAATGTAATTCCGTTCCACCTTACTGCTCCTAGGCGAGTTCAGGATGTCATTTGACTATGTCGCACCAACCCATAGCTCTCTGCACAAATACATGACCTTACTACTCCTATTCAACACATTTTAATATTTAGAATATATTTTCTTTTGAAATTAATATGAAGTATATCGGTTATATTTATAACTGTCAAGGGATATATTATTTTTTTGTCGAAAAGGATTTTTATAAACTTTCAATGTAAAAATGAAAGAACAGTAAAAAAGCATCTTCGCGATAATCGCGAAGATGCTTTTTTATGGTATAAGACGTGTACAATCTCTCGGAAAAGCACTCGCCTCTCGTACGTTTGTTAATTCTAAAAGTTTATATACAACTCTCTCTAATCCTATCCCAAAACCACCATGTGGTGGACAACCGTATCGGAATGTATTTAAATAAGATTGAAATTTCTCTGGATGTAATCCTTTTTCTTTAAAAGAAGCAAGTAACATGTCATAGTTATGAATTCGCTGTGCACCTGATGTAATTTCTAATCCTTTATATAATAAATCGAATGAATCAGTAATAGTTGGATTTTCTTTATTCGGTATCGTATACATCGGTCGCGCTTCTTTCGGATAATGTGTAATGAATACAAATTCACTATTATATGTTTCTTTCACATATTTCCCTAGTAACTTTTCACCTTCTGTATCTAAATCCCCTTCAGGAGATTCTTTCCGATACTTCATTTTCAAAATTTCTTGCGCTTCTGCCAATGTGATTTTAGGAATTTCTGTAATGACAGGTACCTCTATTTGTAGTAGCTGTAATTCTTTTTCACAGTTTTTTGCTAATTGTTGAAACATATATCGTAAAATATCTGTTTCTAATTGCATTACTTCATGAAAATCATGAATAAATCCAAGTTCTACATCTAATGATATATATTCATTTAAATGTCTTGAAGAGTTATGATGTTCAGCCCGGTACACAGGAGCAATTTCAAAAACACGTTCGAGTCCTCCGGCTACCATCATTTGTTTATAAAACTGTGGTGATTGAGCTAAATACGCTTCTTTTTGGAAATATGGAAGTTTAAAAACATTCGCACCTCCTTCTGCCCCCTGCGAAACAATTTTCGGAGTAAATATACGTGTGAAATCGTTCTCTATTAGAAATTCACTAAAGCTCTGAACGAGTATAGATTTCACTTTAAATATCGCCGCGATTCGCTCATGCCTTAACGATAATACTCGCTCATTCAACAGTTGATCTAGGCCAACTTGTAACTTTTTTTTATTTATTTCAAATGGGAGTGATTCTGCTCCATTTAGTACTTCCACTTCATATGCAAGTACTTCAACACCTAATTCTGTTTTCGGTGTCTCTACTATTTCTCCAATTATTTGGACCACACTTTCAACATCAACTTTGTATCCGGCTAACTCGTTTTCTAATACACATTGAATAACTCCCGTTCGGTCCCTTAATAATAAAAAACTAACATTCCCTAGATGGCGAATCTTTTTTACCCATCCTTGTAGTAATACAACCTTCCCGCCATGTTCCGTACATTCTCGTGTGAGTGAACGCTTCATTATTTGATCCATTATATTTCCCTCCATTAATTTTATTTTTATTTACGTTATTGTTGTTGTCGTCGTCGTCATCATCCACGGTCACTCACCTCCTTTCAAAGAATACAAAAATCCGCCCCTATAAATAGGGACGGATTTTTCCGCGGTACCACCCAAATTGTCATAATGACCATCTTAGCCCTGATAACGGTAGGTACCGTTTGCTTTTACTAATTATCACGTTCAAAGCAACACTCACAGGTGTCTTTCCATCATGCGGTATCGCAATCTTCCCAGCAACCGATTGCTCTCTGTAGACCCYTGCATCATGTACTTTTCCTAATCATCACTTTTTATATTTACAGAGTATTCTATCTCTTTATTTTATAAAACACAAGCCCTTTTAGAAAAATATTGCGATTTCTCACTAACCAGACCCCTTCTAAAGATATGTAACATGAACATTGAACTCTATACAATTATCATTTGACAGCTTAGAAATGTTTTATCCTTCTCAAATTCTTTCAATCGAACTTTTTTCCATTTTATTACATAAATCACACGTTTCCCACGCATATTATTATTAAAGTTTTATCGGAGGTGTACATATGAAAAAAACAATTAGTTTCTTTCTCCTACTATTATGCTTAGTTGTAGTTAATGAAGCATATGCCTATTCACCAAAATCTTTACCAATCTCTCAAAATTCTGATCAATGGCAAGTGAATATTGATGAACCGAAAAAAACAAGTGAAAATATGCTTCAAGCTAAAAAAGATAAATTTCAAACATATCAATTTTCAGTAAAGAATGTTGGAGAAAACGAAGTATATAACGTACAAGTTGAAGTCTTCCGCAATGAACCAAATATGAAAACAAAATACGAACTCTTTTCCCTAAAAGAAGGTCGTCTAGCAAGTGGAAAAACTGGATTTAGACATGCTAACTTCCCTGTTTCTACAAAATCAGATGAGGTTGACGTTATAATCACTTGGCAAGAACACCCTTTCCGCTCGATGCGAAACGGTCAAAAAGTCGAGTCTAGAAAATTTAAAGAGCATTTTGTTTTTAAAGAAGCAAAAAAATAAATGGAATGCGTATAAATTCACACTATCATTGATATAGCTTAATTTACTAGTACCAGTTCTTAAGCAAATAAAAAAGTCGTGACTTTTAATGAAGTGCACCCCAATTGTTAGACACGGTCTAACAATTGGAGGTGCATTTTTTATGGCTAAATTTTCTTCAAAAGAAAAAATCCAAGCGGTGAAACGATATTTAGATGGTTCAGAAAGTGGAGAAACAATTGCTAAATCTATAGGAGTT
>NZ_JBFTMA010000337.1:0-4389 GCF_056396725.1 Bacillus sp. 05T31 | reverse complement strand
CACCCATTACTTTCGTCCAATGTTTGAAATCATCATTTTTTACGATTAACGTAATTGGTGAACCAAGTGTCATTCCGTGACGTACACCACTTGCAATTTCAACTGTATCTGTTTCAATTTGCATGCGTCTTCCGCGCCCATGCCCTTTTTGTCTTCTTAATAATTCTTTATTAATATGTTCCGCTGTTAATGTTAAACCTGCTGGTACACCTTCTAAAATAACTGTTAACTGCGGCCCATGTGATTCTCCAGCTGTAATATATCTCATTTCTCTTGCCCCTTTACTATTTTTTTGTACAAAAAAGTCCCTACTGAGCGCTCAGTAGGGACGATGTTTATCGCGGTACCACCCTAGTTGTAGACTTCTTTCGTCTACCTCTCTTCTTCTTTAACGATCGTTTGACCGTCTTTCTCTCCGAAAGTTGGCGGGAAAGATGCTCCAAGGCTGTAATTCATGCTTACCTTTGTACTGATTCACACCGGCCATCAGCTCTCTTTAACAGTGAGATAAGCACTACTGTTTCCTCTTCAGCGCATTTATGATATGGAATTAAGCTAATTTATTTTTGAAACCTTTTAACTCATCCATGAATCTATGGAATTCTGGAATATCCATTTGTTGCGCAGAATCTGATAACGCAACTGCTGGGTCTGGATGAACTTCAGCCATTACTGCATCTGCTCCAATAGCAAGTGCCGCTTTCGCTGTTGGTAATAATAGATCTCTACGTCCTGTTGAATGTGTTACGTCAACGATAACTGGTAAATGTGTTTCTTTCTTTAAAATCGGTACTGCTGAAATATCTAATGTGTTACGTGTCGCTCTTTCGTATGTGCGAATACCACGCTCACATAAAATAATTTGGTCGTTTCCTTGTGCAATGATGTATTCCGCTGCATTAATGAACTCATCAATCGTTGCTGCTAAACCACGTTTTAATAATACTGGCTTATTAACTTTACCTACAGCTCGTAGTAAATCGAAGTTTTGCATGTTACGTGCTCCAACTTGAATTACATCAACGTATTCTAGCGCCATTTCTACGTCATTCGGATTTAAAATTTCACTAATAATCGCTAAGTCGAACTCATCTGCTACTTGTCGTAAAATTTGTAAACCTTCTACTCCYAAACCTTGGAAATCGTATGGAGATGTTCTCGGTTTGAAAGCACCRCCGCGCATTAATTTAAGTCCTTGATCTTTCATCGCTTGCCCTACTTGGCGAACTTGCTCTAAACTTTCTACCGCACAAGGTCCCATGATGAACGTTTGTGTTCCGTTTCCAATCAATTCACCTTTAACATTAACAATTGTATTTTCTTTTTTCTTTTTACGTGAAACTAGTAATGCTTTACGGTTATCATCTTCTTGTAATTCTAAGCTTGCTTTGAAAATCGTTTTGAAAATATGTTGAATCGTTGACGTTTCGAATGGTCCTTCGTTATGCTCTGCAAGCATATCAAGTACTTCACGCTCACGTACTGGATCAAAGCGTTTCGTACCTTGTACTTGTTTTTGCTCCCCAATCTTTTGAACGATTTCACCGCGTTTGTTTAATAGGTGTAATAATTGTAAGTTAATTTCATCTACCTGTTTACGTAATTGATCTAATTCGTGATTTGCCATTTGGAAATCCTCCTCTAATGTTTTAAAAGTATAGTAAGAGAATAAAAAATTCTCTATTTTCTGAACTGGTTAATTATACAAATTTAAAGTGGAATCGATACCTCTTCTTATTTTAAACTAATAATTACCATAAAGACACTAACTACTAGTTAATAAGCCACTTTTTTGTACAAAAAAGCCCTACTGAWTMAATCAGTAGGGACGATATTTATCGCGGTACCACCCTAGTTGTAGACTATATTTCTGYCTACCTCTCTTCAYTGTTAACGATCATYTGACCGCTTTTCCTTCATAAAGACAATAGTATCTTTACTACGAAAAAGATGCTCCARGACTGTAATTCATGATTATCCCTGTACTGGTTCRCACCAACCACCAGCTCTCTGTTACAGTAAGACTAACCACTACTGTGATCTCTTCATTGCACTTTGTTTATTCAAATGTTTTTGAAATTGAATAAGTATGATTCGTATTATAGAACGCTTTTCAAAACACTGTCAATAACTTTTTATAAATTTTTTTAAAATTCCACTTCCGCCCTATGATTCCTCTTGTAAATTCTCCGTTACGATTCCGATGCGAATTATTTCATTTTCTATTAAATTTAATACATGTCTTTCTACTTCATACCTGGTTAATAGTTCTTTTATTTGTATGATCTCACTTTCAAGTAAATCGGCTTCTTGACACGACTGCAGTAAAGTGAAAAACACATTTGCATACAATTCTTTAWACGCTTTCATACGCTCTTTCTTTTCAAGTATCTCTATAAACAACTGTTTCATTTCTTCTTGATTAGATTGTCCTTCCACACCTTGAAATTTACTMGAAATAATATTTAATCCTTTTTCTAAAACCTCATCCATGCATAAAACAATACGTAAAAGCATCATATATTCTCTCGTTGTTATTACGCCCATTTTCGGACGTTCTCTTAAAAACACACTAAGCCACGCTGTCCAAAATTTTTGTTGTTCCTTACCACTTAACGTTTTTACGTAGTAGCATAAATACTGCATAAACTTAATTTTATTCTCTTCGTTTTCTTGCATCAAAAGTGGATATAACCAATCTGTTTTTTGCTCCCAATATAATACGCATTTAATAAATACAAAGCTAAGCCATTTTAAAAATGCTTCTCTCGTATATGGATGTAGTGCATCTAAATGTTCTACTGCATACTTAATATATCGTCTTATTTCTGTAAACAAAGGTAGATTAATTTGCGTATAACATAATCCCGCCCACGCATATTTCGTAAGCTCACTTTCTTTCTTTAAATCTAAGTAAGGTAGTACATTTTTCCGACACCATTGCTTCTCAATATGGTATAAAAACGTAATATCTGCTGTTAAACGCGCAAACATGAAGTTCGTTCTTTCCGAAGTAACCCTTACCTGCTCCTCAAATAAAAATAAATATTCATACACGTTGCGATCGTATAAATGATCATATGCTAGCAGTTTTAGTAATACAGCGGTCATCTTCCCAACAGGGTGCTGAATGGATTCATTGTAAAACTCTTGTTTTCCAATTTTAAAATCCGATTCCCCTCTCATAACTTGTGGAAGTACAGTAAAGGCAAAGCGTTTTACAATCCGTATACTATTTTCATCTAACTCTTCTAATCGATTACTAATTTCATATAGAAAACTACTAATTAACCAATGAAAAGCAGTATTTCTAATAAATTTCTGCAATAACGGAATGATTTTTTGAATTTGTTCATTCGTCAAATTCCGGTTATTTCGCCACTCTCTTATACACACAAACCATACTTCATTACTAATTTCGTGCACGCCTACTAGTTGATAAGCAAACGAAATACTCCACTCTACATTCAATTTACACGCTTTTGATAACATCTCTAAAAAATGGCGTTGTTCAAAAACACCGTCTCTTGAAAATTGCCGAACTTGCTCCATTATTTCATCGTCTTTCAGCTGCAGTAATCCATCAGCTGTTACATTGCATGTAATACGTTGTTCATTTGCCTCTTTCTTTGGAACACTGTATAGATCTGAAGAAAAATGGGGGTGTTTCTGTTTCATTAGCTCGTATCCTTCCGCCGTACACTTACTATTCGAATCACACGTGAATAGTAAGTCTAATACAAGACAAGCATCAAACGCCCTCTCTTCTGCAAGATACTCTAATACATGTTGAATTACTTCTTCTTTCGTTTCCTCTAAAGCATCTGCGTAATAATTCTTTAAAAGTTGAAACACTTCATGTTTACATGTGAAATCTAACAGAACATCTACATGTAACAACCACTTCAGTTTGTCATCCGCTGTAACGAATACATTATTAATCATTGCTTCAATTGCAATTCGCTTTTGAAGTACACTATCAGTTTCTATCATTTCTGTAATATAATGATTTGCTTTTTTCTCATTGTTTTCACATAAATATGTAAGACACTCTTTTACAATTTGAATTAAAAATGTAAAATCATTTTGCTGTAACTCCTGCTCTGAAATTTCTCTATCTCTTYTTTTCAGTGCATTTTGTCTTAATGACAATAGTTGTATYTTTTCTAACCCCGTAACCATAATCGGATTTGCGTAGTAAGTAATATGTGGTCTCATTTTCTCTTTCCAAATTCGCTCCACATGAGAAAAAATAGGCATCGGTATACGACTCGATTCCTCGAGTTCAATCGACTCTTGCGTGTCATTTCCCCATTTTCTTACACGCTTCAATTTAAGTTTCCCGTCTAAAATAAACGTTAATAGCAACAAGCCAATTTCTTTATGCTC
>NZ_JBFTMA010000336.1:0-15354 GCF_056396725.1 Bacillus sp. 05T31 | reverse complement strand
AATTGGAAGGCCACTAGAGTGTATCGCACATGGAGAAGTGTTTTTCTATGACTATATCGCTACAGCGGAAGATGCGATCCATTTATTGAATAAATTAAGCCAATTCTCAATTTATACGATGGAAGAGGAATTGAAACGTGGATATGTGACACTACGAGGAGGACATAGAATTGGCCTAGCTGGAAAAGTCATTACAGAAAAAAGTGCAGTGAAAATGATTCGGGATGTCTCTTCTTTTAATATTCGTATTGCCCGTCAAAAAATTGGGATTGCTGAGCCGCTTCTGCCATATCTTTATGAATCGCGATGGTTAAACACGATGGTAATWGGCCCACCGCAAACGGGGAAAACAACACTTTTAAGAGATGTAGCACGCTGTATGAGTCARGGTGTAAGTGCTTCGAAAATTCCTTCATGTAAAGTGGGRATTGTTGATGAACGATCAGAAATTGCGGGTTGTGTGAAAGGAATCCCGCAATATGACTTTGGCGTGCGAGTAGATGTATTAGACGCTTGTCCAAAAGCTGAAGGAATGATGATGATGATTCGTTCTATGAGCCCAGACATATTAATCGTAGATGAAATTGGACGTAAAGAAGATAGTGAAGCGATTATGGAGGCGGTACATGCAGGTGTTCAGCTTTTTATAAGTGCACATGGATTTTCTTATGATGACGTTGTGAAACGTCCATCGTTACAGGCGGTGCTGGAACTTGGTGTATTTGATAGGTTTGTGGAATTATCAAAAGCGAGAGGGCCAGGAACAGTTATGCAAGTGAAAGATAGAGATGGAAAACCAGTATTATCCCAYAGAAAGGTTCAAGGCGTATGGTGAAAATATTTGGTGCGGTATTAATAGTTGCTGTTAGCACTTTTTTCGGATTTTCATACGCTAAAAGGTACAGTGAGAGACCGCGGCAACTTAGGTTATTGAAGGCAGCATTGCAATCATTAGAAGCTGAAATTATGTATGGACACACGCCGTTATCTGAGGCTGCAGAGCGTTTAGTCAAACAAATGCCGAAGCCGTTAAATTGGATATTTCAAAGCTTTTCGAAACGGCTAGAGGACGGGGAGCAAACAGTTAGAGAAGCTTGGATTGATAGTTTGAAGGAGAACTGGACGTTAACGGCGTTTAAACAAACCGAGTATGAAATCTTACAACAATTTGGTGAAACACTTGGACAACATGATCGTGAATCACAGCAAAAACATATTCGCTTATGTATTACACATTTGGAGAGAGAAGAAGGAGAAGCGAAAGCATTACAACTACAATATGAAAAAATGATAAAGAGTTTAGGGGTACTAGCAGGGCTACTTATCGTAATTTTACTGCTATAGGGGGGAGAAAGGCGATGTCCATTGATGTTGGATTAATATTTCAAATCGCCGGAATCGGCATTGTTTTAGCTTTCATTCATACTGTACTAAAAGAATTAAAGCGAGAGGATATTGCAAATTGGGTTATCCTTGTCGGTTTTGTCGTTATTTTGTTTCATGTTGCATTTTTAATTAATACTCTATTCGACAAGATTAAAAGTGTCTTTCTCTTCCAGTAAAGGAGGCGGTTCGAATCGAAATTATACAAATTGTCGGATTAGGCCTCGTTGCTACATTTTTAGCTGCTGTTTTGTTTGGTGCGCAAATTACAAAGGATGCTGGTCAAGGTGCAATCGCTTCGAAAATTGAATTAGCTGGGAAAATCTTAATTCTCGTCATGGCAATTCCTATTTTGACGGTTGTAATTGAAACAATTCTCGGTTTTTTACCTACGGGATAAGGGGGAGTGAATGTTGAGGAAGTTTGGAGCTAAGCTATTATTTGCTTGCTTCCTTTTCTTTTCTTTACCGATTGTTGTACAAGCTTCTCCTATAGAAACAAACGTCGTTGATCAACAATTGGATAAGCTCGGAATTGAAGATGTGAAGCAATTTTGGGACGGGCTTGTTACAAAGTATGGAGGCTATTTACCAGAGAGTCAAAAAGGAAGCTTTATGGAGTTTGTAAAGGGAGAAAAAGAGTTCTCCATAAAAGAGTGGATGATAGGTCTACTAAAATATTTATTTCATGAGCTTGTTGCAAATGGAAAGTTACTTGGAACGCTCATTATGCTCACGATTTTCAGTGCATTGTTGCAATCGTTGCAATCTGCTTTTTCAAAGAGTAGCGTGAGTAAAATCGCTGATGCAGTCGTATACATGGTACTTATTATTTTCGCTTTAAATAGTTTTTATGTCGTCATGACATATGCAAGAGAGACGATACAAACAATGGTAGATTTCATACTAGCGTTATTACCAATTTTACTCGCACTCATAGCAACAGGCGGCGGTGTTGTTTCTGTATCGTTTTTTCATCCAATTATCATTTTCTTAATGAATACGAGTGGGCTTCTTATGAACTATATCGTTCTACCACTTTTATTACTTGCAACTATATTAAGTATTGTAAGCACGATGAGTGATCAATATAAAGTTACGAAATTGTCCAAGCTTTTGCAAAACGTTAGTGTTGGGATTATTGGTATCTTTTTGACGGTTTTTTTAGGCGTATTATCTGTACAGGGAACAGCGTCAGCCGTTGCTGATGGTATAGCTGTGAAAACGGCCAAATTTGTAACAGGAAACTTCATTCCTGTAGTAGGAAGGATGTTTACTGAGGCGGCGGATACTGTTATTAGTGCATCTGGATTATTAAAAAACACAGTCGGAATTATCGGGCTCGTTATTTTATGCTTAATTGTCGCTTTCCCAGCGATTCAAATTTTTTGTATCGCGTTTATTTATAAATTCGCAGCAGCAGTATTGCAACCAGTAGGCGGAGGAGCAATTATTCAATGTTTAGATATCATTGGACGAAGTATCATTTACGTATTTGCTTGCTTAGCTATCGTATCATTTATGTTCTTTTTAAGTATCACAATTATTATTGCTGCCGGGAACATTACTCTCATGATGCGGTAGGAGGTGAAGAGTATGCAATTTGTTACAGAGTGGATTAGAAATATTATCGTTTTTTTACTCTTAGCGACAATGCTTCATCTTATTCTTCCAAATTCAAATTTGCAAAAGTACGTTAAATTCGTTGTAAGTCTATTGTTAGTCGTATTAATTTTAACGCCTCTATTTAAGTTGTTACAAACAGATGTAAATGAAGTTATCGCAAATTTCAATGAGGAAAAGTACGTAGCAGATGGATCTGTAAAAAATTCGATAGATTCGAAGAAAAAAGAAATACAAGCTCTAACACGTGCATATAGTTTAGAAGAGATGGCTACCAAAATGAAAAAAGACGTAGGAAAAGAGTTTGAGAAAAAGTATGGTATGACAGTCTCTGAAATACAAATAGTCGCAGTGGAACATACTGAAGAAGTAAAGTCAGCGAAAGATATTCAATCTGTTGTTGTGACGTTGAAAGAAAAAGAACGTAGTAAAAATGATGCAATCGAAACAGTAAAGCCAATTGAAATTAATATGAAAGAACCTCCAAAAAAAATAGAAGAAACGAATGTAGAAATGAAAGATTTCTTTTCAAGCAGGTGGCAACTAGAGGATAAACAAATCCAAGTTCAGATGGAAGGGAGGACAGGTAGCGTAAATGGACAATAAAGATAAAAATTCGAGGTTCTCATTTTTTCGAAACYTATTAAATGGGGATGGAAAAGAAAGTAATGAGAAGGGGAAAAAGGTAACACCTAAGTTTTTGCTTGTCCTACTCATACTTGGGATTGCGCTTATGTTTTCTAGTAATTTCTTATCACCTAAAAAAGAAGAAGTGCCTGTGTTTAAAGAAAAGACAAGTCAAAGCCAAGATAAAGATGTACCAACTTTCGGTCAAAAAAACAATGATAATATGTCAAATGTAGAAAAATACGAAAAAGCGTATGAACAAGAATTGAAAGCTTCTTTAGAAGAGATAGCCGGAGTAAAAGATGTAACTATTAAAGTGAACTTAGATTCATCTGAAGAAAAAATACTCGAGAAAAATACAGTAAAACGTTCACAAAAGACAGGTGAAACTGATAAAGCAGGCGGGAAAAGGGAAGTAGAAGACGAGTCTCTTGATGAAAAGACAGTCATTATACGTGAAGGTGATAAAGAAACTCCAATTGTTTTGCGAACAGAGAAACCGAAAGTACGAGGTGTTCTGGTCGTAGCAAAGGGAGTGGATAATATACAAATAAAAGCAATGGTAAAAGAAGCTGTGACGCGATTATTAGATGTACCAGCTCATCGCGTTTCAGTATCACCGAAAAATTGATAGGGAGGAAATAAAGTGTTAAAAAAACAAACGGCAACGAAAGAAACTACAAATAAAGAGACAACAAAAGAAAATACAAGCAAGGAAACTACAAATAAAGAAACAGACAAAAAAGAGAATGACAAAAAAGAAACAAGTAAAAAAGAGGCTAGCGTAACAGTTCAATCAAGCGATGAGAATTTTACAGCGCTACGTATGCAAATGGAAGATCAGCGTAGTGTAGAGAAAGAAAAGTTACAAAATGTAATGAAGTCATCAAAATCTTCAGCAGAAGAAAAGAGTAAAGCGAAAGATAATCTTGATGCMATYACTACGATGGAAACGAAGCAACAATTACTTGAGACAGTGATTAAATCTCAAGGCGGATATAAGGATGCTCTTGTAAGAGCTGATGGAACGGACATTAAAGTAACAGTTAAATCGGCAAAGCATTCACAAAAAGAAGCGAATAAAATTATTCAGCTCGTAAGAAGTGAAGGTGGTTCAAAAGATGTAGGTGTGAAATTTGATCCATCAGTAAAATAAATTGAAATTATAATAGGTGTTGCTGCTTCAAATTAGATAAAAGAATAATAGAAAAAAGCTATCGTTTTCGATAGCTTTTTTCTATTTCATCTTTGCAGTTGTATTTAGTATTTTCAATTGGAAACGGGGAAATACGCTGTGAGTAAAAGATTAATGGTTCGTGATGATGGTGATTAGTTTTTCCAGATTTGACGTGAATGAAGAGGACCAATGTCCAAATCACTACGGCAGGCAAGAACAGGATGAGCCATATCATATGTCCGCACCTCACTACAATAAATTTGCTACACTTTGAACATACTATTCTTTTATGAAGGAAGAATGAACGGCGCGTAAACAAAAAAATAATATTTGGTAAAAATATGTTTTTTTACCGTAGATAAAATGAAGAATGCTGAGGGAATTACGTTTTTACACTTTGCAGTTTTGAAAAAGTAAAGAATGTTTTTTAGGAAGTGGTCTTGCCAATTTTGTGTGAAACTTGGTATTATTACTAGGTAATAATTTTTTGGCGGAATAATATTTTTACAGGAGTTTCGATTTATAATAAAGAAATATAAATTGGAATGTTTAAAAAATTTAGCGTAAGATGGGAATAGTAAATATTTCTATTAGTAAATGTCATAGGAATAAATTTTCTAATAGAATACATCGTATTTTTACAGTAAATCAGTTTGATGCCAATCTGTAAAAACGGGACAAACAAGAGTATGGGAGTGGATTTTACATGTTTAAAATTCAAGAAGTTCGTGAATTAATTAAATTAATTGATAGCTCTAATATTGATGAATTTGAATACAAAAAAGACGGTACAGCAATCAAAATGAAAAAACGTGGTAATGAAGTTGTTGCTGTGCAAGCACCGGTAACGAAACAGGTAGTACAACCAGCAGCATCTGTTGAAGTAGAAACAGCAGTAGCGGCAGCGCAAGTAGAAGCGCCAAAACAAGAAGAGAAGACAGCTGTTCAAAATGAAAACCTACATAAAATCACATCACCGATGGTAGGGACATTTTATTCCTCTTCTTCGCCTGATACACCTCAATATGTAAGTGTTGGGGACAGAGTATCGAAAGATTCTATCGTATGTATTGTTGAGGCTATGAAATTATTTAACGAAATTGACGCAGATGTAGAGGGCGAAATTGTTGAAATTCTTGTTAATAACGGACAGCTTGTTGAGTATGGACAACCGCTATTTCTTGTAAAAGCGTAATAAGGGAGTCTTTGTGATGATAAAAAAAGTATTAATAGCCAATCGTGGGGAAATTGCTGTACGAATTATTCGTGCTTGTAAAGAAATGGATATTGAAACAGTTGCAATTTATTCAGAAGCAGACAAAGAGTCACTTCATGTGCAAATTGCAGATGAAGCGTATTGTGTTGGACCAACGATTTCAAAAGAAAGCTATTTAAATTTGACGAACATTATTAGTGTTGCGAAATTAACAGGTTGTGATGCAATTCATCCGGGATATGGATTTTTAGCAGAGAATGCAGATTTTGCAGAATTATGCCGTGAGTGTAACTTGATTTTTATCGGTCCAAGCCCAGAAGCCATTTCAAAGATGGGCACAAAAGACGTTGCACGTGATACAATGAAAGAAGCAGGGGTTCCGATTGTACCAGGTTCACAAGGGATTATTAAAAATACCGAAGAAGCGATCGAGCTTGCTAATCAACTTGGATATCCAGTTATCATTAAAGCGACTGCAGGTGGCGGCGGAAAAGGTATTCGTGTTGCGCGCCATGAAGAAGAGCTTGTAAAAGGAATTCAAATTACACAGCAAGAAGCCAGTACCGCTTTTGGGAACCCTGGTGTATACTTGGAGAAGTACGTTGAAGATTTCCGCCATGTTGAGATTCAAATAATGGCAGATACACATGGAAATGCCATTCATTTAGGAGAGCGTGATTGTACAATTCAGCGCCGTCTGCAAAAACTATTAGAAGAAAGTCCATCACCTGCACTTGATGAGAATATTCGCAAGCAAATGGGTGARGCAGCAGTTAAAGCGGCGGTAGCGGTTGATTATACAGGTGCTGGTACGGTTGAGTTTATTTATGAATATAAAACGAAAAGCTTTTATTTCATGGAGATGAATACGAGAATCCAAGTTGAACATCCAGTTACTGAAATGGTAACAGGGATGGATTTAATTAAAGAACAAATTCTTGTTGCTTCTGGAGAAAAGTTATCGTTACAGCAAGAAGAAGTACAATTTAATGGTTGGGCAATGGAATGTCGAATTAATGCGGAAAACCCTGCCAAAAAATTTATGCCATCTCCAGGTAAAGTAGAAATGTACTTACCACCAGGCGGATTTGGTATTCGCGTCGATTCAGCTGTATATCCGGGATATTCAATACCACCTTTCTATGATTCGATGGTTGCTAAATTAATTGTTCACGGAAAAACACGTGAAGAGGCAATTGCAAAAATGAAGCGAGCGCTCAGTGAGTTTGTCATTGAAGGCGTACATACAACAATCCCGTTCCATTTGCAATTGCTAGAGCATCCTGATTTTGTAAAAGGTGAGTTTAACACGAAATTTTTGGAAGAGCATGAACTTGTGACGCAGTGATACATTAAAGGAGGTTTTTTTCATGGCTGAACATATGTTAGATATGGGTCAAGATACAACTCTTGGAAAAGTAGAAATTGCACCAGAAGTAATCGAAGTAATTGCAGGTATTGCAGCTGCTGAAGTAGAAGGTGTAGCGGCAATGCGTGGTAATTTTGCTACAGATGTTGTTGAGAAGTTAGGTAAGAAAAATCATGGTAAAGGTGTAAAGGTTGAATTAGCAAACGAAGATATTATTGTTGACCTTTATGTTGTGATGTATTTTGGTGTAGCGATTCCGGTTGTTGCACAAAAAATTCAAGACAATATTCGCCAAGCACTCTTTACAATGACAGGACTTGAGCCAAAAGAAGTGAACGTTCACATCGTTGGCGTAACATTCGAAACACAAAAAACAGAAATCGAACCAGTGTAAGAGTGGAAAAAGGTGCCTAGTAAAATAGGCATCTTTTTTATCGTTTCATTTCTTCACAAATTAAAACCTTCTAATTATTATACTATTTCAAAAAAAAAGAAAAATAAAACGGTATGTTTCATTTTTCCAGAAAACGTACATTGTGATAAGATATGGAACTTGAAGTTAATCTTTTTATTATTTTTCAGCCTTGTACCCCGTGTGTGAAACGATAAATTGTGTTATTATCATTGTATTATAAGGTTGGAAAATCAATGAAAACTGCAAGAGTAAGTGAATTGACGGCTTATAAATTATAATAATATAACAAAACATAAGGAAAGACTTGAAGTATAAAGGAGAGTTACAATGAAACGTAGGACGGCTAGAGAAAGAGCAATGCAAGCATTATACCAAATGGATATTACAGGTGAATTAGAACCGAAAGTAGCGGTGGAAAATACGCTAGATGGAGAAAAAACGAGCACAATTAAAAGAAAAAGTTGTGAAGTTAAAAGAGCAAGGGATTGTACCAGGATTAGCAGTTATTTTAGTTGGAGAAGATCCAGCATCTCGTTCTTATGTAAAAGGAAAAGAAAAAGGCTGTGAGCAAGTAGGAATCTATTCAGAGCTAATTGAACTTCCTGAAACGATTACTGAGGAGCGTTTGCTTGCTGAAATCGATCGCTTAAATGGAGACGACCGCATTAATGGCATATTGGTACAATTACCTTTACCAAAACAYATTGAAGAAAAAGCTATCATTGAAAGAATTTCACCGGAAAAGGATGTAGATGGATTTCACCCAATCAGCGTAGGACGTATGATGACGGGACAAGACACATTCCTTCCATGTACACCGCATGGCATTTTAGAATTAGTAAAAGAAACGAATCTTGATATTTCTGGAAAGCATGTTGTTGTAATTGGAAGAAGTAATATTGTTGGTAAACCAGTGGGGCAACTGTTTTTAAATGAAAATGCAACTGTCACATATTGTCATTCTAAGACGCAAAATATAAAAGAATTATCGAAGTTAGCTGATATTTTAATCGTAGCCGTTGGACGACCGAAAATGGTAACAGCTGACTATATTAAAGAGGGTGCGGTTGTAATTGATGTTGGTGTTAACCGTTTAGAAACAGGCAAACTTTGTGGTGATGTTGATTTTGACAATGTATTAGACGTTGCAGGTTACATTACGCCTGTGCCAAAAGGAGTCGGCCCAATGACTATTACAATGCTTCTTCACAACACTGTGGAGTCTGCAAAGCGTGCAGGTGTTGTTTGTCAATAATTTGAATCGGCTATGAGGAGAGAGAAATGGAGAAACAATATTTAACCGTTACAGCATTAACACGCTATATTAAAACAAAAATAGAGTATGATCCGCATTTACAGTCTGTTTGGTTAAAAGGAGAAATTTCCAACTTTAAATATCATAGTCGTGGTCATATGTATTTTACATTGAAAGATGAAAATGCAAGAATTGCAGCGGTTATGTTTGCGGGTCATAATCGTAACATTAAATTCAGACCGGAAAATGGAATGAAAGTACTTGTAAGAGGAAAGATTTCTGTTTATGAGGCGAGTGGTTCTTATCAAATTTATATTCAAGACATGCAGCCTGACGGAATTGGAAACTTGCATTTAGCTTATGAGCAATTAAAAGTTCGTTTAGAGGAAGAGGGCTTGTTTTCTCAAGTTTATAAAAAAATAATTCCTCCGTATGCTAAAACAATAGGTGTAATCACGTCGCCAACAGGAGCAGCAATTCGCGATATTATAACAACAATTAAACGTCGTTATCCAATTGGAAATGTTATTGTGTTTCCTGTACTTGTACAAGGGGAGTCAGCRGCTCCCTCGATTGTACAAGCRATTCGTACAGCGAATGAAATGGGAGATATTGATGTTTTAATTGTTGGACGTGGTGGAGGCTCTATTGAAGAATTATGGGCCTTTAATGAGGAAATAGTTGCAAGAGAAATTTTCACAAGTGAGATTCCGATTATTTCGGCTGTAGGCCATGAAACAGATTTTACAATCGCAGATTTTGTCGCGGATTTACGTGCACCAACACCGACTGCAGCAGCTGAGCTGGCGGTACCTAATACTATAGAGTTACAAGAAAAGGTATTACAAAGAACTCTGAGATTGCAAAGAGCAATGAGAGAGAGAGTACATAAAAAAGAAGAAAAACTGCAAGTGTTACAAAAATCTTATGCGTTCCGTTATCCAAGGCAAGTGTACGAGCAAAAAGAAGAGCAGTTAGACAGGGCTCTTGAACAACTTGTTTTAGCGAAAGAGCGTTATATAGATAAAAAAGTAAATCAATTAAAGCAACTTTCATTTTATTTAGAAAAGCACCACCCATCTCAAAAAATTATACAAACGAAAACGGCAATTGAAACGTTGCAAAAGCAGTTGCAACGTGAAATGCAAACATTACTTCAAACGAAGGAGTTCGTATTTGTGAGAGCGGCTCAAAAGCTTGAGGTATTAAGCCCGCTTAAAGTAATGATGAGAGGGTATGGGCTTGTATACGATGAAGAGAAACAAGTATTAAAAAGCGTGAAAGATGTTAGCCTTGGAGATGCTGTTTCGGTTCAATTACAAGATGGAATACTAGATTGTAGCGTATCAAGCATAGAGGAGCGTGAATTGAATAATGGAAAATAAGTTAAGCTTTGAAGAAGCAATTTCGCAGCTTGAGCATCTCGTTTCTAAGCTTGAACAAGGTGATGTACCTTTAGAGGAAGCAATTTCTTATTTTAAGGAAGGCATGGAATTATCTAAGCTTTGTGATGAGAAATTGAAAGATGTACAAGAACAAATGGCAGTTATCCTTGGGGAAGATGGAGAGCTTAAACCGTTTACTGCTTTAGGAGATGAAGCATAGTGACACATATAGCTTTTGATGCTTTTTTGAAAGAGAGTAAAACTTTCGTAGAAGAAAAGCTTGTAAGCTATGCAAATGAATTACAATGTCCAAATGTGCTTCGTGAAGCGATGGCATATTCTTTGGAAGCGGGTGGGAAACGTCTCCGCCCGTTACTTTTATTTGCAACGTTACAAGCGTTTGGGAAAGAAAGAAATCTTGGAGTGGGTGCAGCTTGTGCCCTTGAAATGATTCATACATATTCGTTAATTCATGATGATTTACCTTGTATGGATGATGATGATCTAAGACGAGGAAAGCCTACAAATCATAAAGTATTTGGTGAAGCAATGGCAGTTTTAGCGGGAGA
The DNA here is from genome assembly GCF_056396725.1 of Bacillus sp. 05T31. NCBI lineage: Bacteria > Bacillati > Bacillota > Bacilli > Caryophanales > Bacillaceae > Bacillus > Bacillus sp. 05T31. Next base: position 4,336 of record NZ_JBFTMA010000336.1, on the reverse strand, counting down.
TGGTTTGTTGACATATGCTTTTCAAGTTATTATGGCATATGAGCAAAAAGAAATCTCTGCTGAAAAAAAAGTAAGACTTGTACTTGAGCTTGCGAAAGCAGCAGGACCTGAAGGAATGGTTGCTGGACAAGTGGCAGATATGGAAGCTGAAGGAAAACGACTTACAATTAATGAATTAGAGTACATTCATAATCATAAGACAGGTAAACTGCTTGAGTTTGCTGTACTTGCAGGAGCGATACTTTCTGATGCTACAGAAGAGCAAGAAGAGAAGTTACTTGCATTTGCGAAATATATCGGTCTAGCTTTCCAAATTAGAGATGATATTTTGGATGTAGAAGGAACAGAAGAAGAGATTGGAAAACCGATTGGTAGTGATGTTTCCAACGAGAAGAGCACATATACGACGTTATTTACTGTAGATAGAGCAAAATCTATTTTAGAGGAGAAAATTGCAAAAGCAAAAGATTCTATTAGCTCCTTACAATTACAAGATGAATATTTACTATCTATTTGTGATTTAATCGCAAAACGTAATAACTAATATAACAGCGTTTCCATTTGTTGAGTCATTCATCATTTTATGATATAAATGTAGGAAAGGTTTTTCTTTTCTTGTTATTGGCAAAAATATATGTAGATTACATTGCCGTTATCACTTCGTGTTAGCGGCTATTTTTTTCATCACGTAAAGAAATATGATGTATAATATGATAAGTGAAAAAATGGAAGTGTTTTCTGAAAGCAGGACAAGATAAAAAGAATAGAAAAGATAATTTCTTGTGTTGTGTAAATGTTTCTTATAATATTTGACATGTTGACAGATTATGAAATGAAAGTGAGTGATCCATGTGGATCTAACGCRAATTCAAAACCCTAGTTTTTTGAAAGATATGTCTATCAGTGAACTAGAGGGGTTGAGTGAGGATATTCGTAAGTTTTTAATTGAAGAGCTCTCTCAAACAGGTGGACATATTGCACCTAATTTAGGTGTAGTAGAACTCACAATTGCTCTGCATAAATTATTTGATAGTCCGAAAGATAAGTTTTTATGGGACGTAGGACATCAATCCTATGTACATAAAATTTTAACAGGGCGTGCGAAAGAATTCGGCACATTAAGGCAATACCAAGGTCTATGTGGTTTTCCAAAACGCTGYGAGAGTGAGCATGATGTTTGGGAAACTGGTCATAGTTCAACGTCGTTATCTGCTGCAATGGGAATGGCTCTAGCACGTGATTTAAAGAAAACGGAAGAATACGTTATACCAATCATTGGCGATGGTGCATTAACAGGCGGAATGGCTTTAGAGGCATTGAACCACATTGGGCATGAAAAAACGGACATGATTGTTATTTTGAATGACAATGAAATGTCAATTGCACCAAACGTCGGTGCACTTCATAATGTACTTGGTCGTTTACGTACCGCAGGGAAGTACCATTGGGTAAAAGATGAACTAGAGTATATATTGAAGAAAATCCCAGCAGTCGGCATGATTATGAAAAGTTATTCGAAACGTTGCAATATGCAAAGAAAACAAAAGGCCCAGTACTTGTTCATGTTATTACGAAAAAAGGAAAAGGTTATAAACCAGCTGAAAGTGACGTTATTGGAACTTGGCAYGGAACAGGAYCGTATAAAATTGAGTCAGGTGACTTCGTTAAACCGAAAGAAGTTGCACCAGCATGGAGTGCTGTTGTTAGTGAAACAGTGCTTAAGCTAGCGAGAACGGATGAACGTATCGTTGCAATTACGCCTGCAATGCCTGTTGGATCGAAACTTGAGAAATTCCAAAAAGAATTTCCGGATCGCATGATTGATGTAGGTATTGCAGAGCAGCATGCTACAACAATGGCAGCTGGTATGGCAACACAAGGGATGAAGCCGTTCCTAGCAATTTATTCAACATTTTTACAAAGAGCATATGACCAAGTTGTTCATGATATTTGTCGCCAGAATTTAAATGTTTTCATTGGAATAGATCGCTCTGGATTAGTAGGAGCAGACGGTGAAACGCATCAAGGTGTATTTGACATCGCGTTTTTACGTCACTTGCCGAATATGGTGCTTATGATGCCGAAAGATGAAAATGAAGGTCAACATTTAGTATATACAGCGATGCAATACGAAGATGGACCGATTGCTTTACGTTATGCACGCGGAAATGGACTTGGCGTTCAAATGGATGAAGAATTAAAGGCGATTCCAATCGGTACATGGGAAACGTTAAAAGAAGGCACACAAGCAGCAATTTTAACGTTTGGTACGACAATCCCGATGGCAATGGAAGCAGCTGAGCGTCTTGAACAAGCTGGAGTATCAGTGAAAGTAGTGAATGCTCGCTTTATTAAGCCGATGGACGAAGCATATTTACATGAGCTTTTAGGGAAAAATATACCGATTTTAACGATTGAAGAGGCTTGTTTAATCGGTGGCTTTGGAACGGGAGTAGTTGAATTTGCTTCTGAGAACGGATACCATAGTGCTTTAATTGAACGAATGGGTATTCCTGATCGCTTCATAGAGCATGGTAGTGTAACAAAACTGTTAGAAGAAATTGGTTTAACAACAGATGCTGTTGTAGACCGTATTCATACAATGATTCCATCAAAACAAAAAAGGGCGTAACAAATGAGCGTAAAAAAAGAAAGAGTAGATGTACTATTAGTAGAGCGAGGACTTATAGAAACGCGTGAGAAGGCTAAACGTGCTGTTATGGCAGGTCTTGTATATGCGAATGAAATGAGACTCGATAAGCCAGGGGAGAAAATCTCACAAGATACGGAGATTACGGTGAAAGGGCAAGTCATGCCGTATGTAAGCCGTGGCGGTTATAAGCTTGAAAAGGCATTAGAAACATTTCAACTTGATTTACAAGATAAGGTTATGATAGATATTGGTTCATCAACTGGTGGTTTTACAGACTGTGCGCTTCAAAATGGGGCGAAGTTATCCTACGCATTAGATGTAGGATATAATCAACTTGCGTGGAAATTGCGTCAAGATGAGCGTGTTGTTGTGATGGAACGAACGAACTTCCGTTACGTGACACCGGCAGATTTAGAGCGTGGTTTACCGCAGTTTGCAAGTATTGATGTTTCATTTATATCATTAAGGCTTATATTGCCGGTTTTAAAAACAATGCTTATGCCAAATGGTGATGTAGCTGCATTGATTAAACCTCAGTTTGAAGCTGGACGAGAACAAGTCGGGAAAAAAGGCATTGTTCGTGATAGAAAAGTACATGAAGCTGTCGTGGAAATGATTGTCGATTTTGCTCTTAAGGAAGGSTATAATATCGAAGGTTTAACATTYTCACCAATTACAGGCGGGGATGGAAATATTGAATTTTTAATTCATCTAAAGTGGCACGGTGAGCGTGAGAATGGCGAAAATCATTCTCCGGTTTCTATTGAGCAAGTTGTTACAGAAGCACATGATGTTCTAAAACAAAAAGGGAAAGGGGAATRACATATGTTGTTCCTCTTTTTGTTGTAATCGTATAATGATTGTAAAAACAATTGTGTACAAGTAATGGATTATACGGTAACATAAATAAATGAAGTATACCAATGTTTAAACTATGGTAAGAGATAGTGTGAGGTGCAAATGTATGAATAAAGGTCAGCGCCATATTAAAATCAGGGAAATTATTGCTAACAAAGAAATTGAAACACAAGATGAGCTAGTTGATATTTTACGTAATGTGGGGTTTAATGTAACGCAAGCAACAGTATCGCGCGATATTAAAGAACTGCACTTAGTGAAGGTGCCATTACATGATGGCCGCTATAAATATAGCTTGCCAGCAGATCAACGATTTAATCCGTTGCAAAAATTAAAACGAAATCTAGTGGATTCATTTGTAAAATTAGACACGGCAGGACATATGCTTGTGCTAAAAACATTGCCTGGTAACGCTCATTCACTTGGGGCACTCATTGATCATTTAGAGTGGGATGAGATCGTCGGAACCATTTGTGGTGATGATACTTGCTTAATTATTTGCCGTACACCTGAAGATACAGGTGTTGTCTCTGATCGTTTCTTAAATATGCTTTAACAGAAAAATCTTGTTTACTTTCCTCTGTAAAGTGGAAAGTAAACAAGATATTTTTATTGGCGAAAAATACGGATTTTCAAATACAATACATTATTTTTTTTGAATGAAGTTAGAAAATAGGTGGATTGACCCGTAAAACGAATGTTTGGTACAATGGAGCGGGTTAGAAGAGTAATTTATACATACAAACATATAGTATAACTATTTGAATGAAGAATACTGAGAAAAGCCCTTAATAGGGGATTAGTTTATAACGAGGTGAATGGGGC
>NZ_JBFTMA010000335.1:0-4395 GCF_056396725.1 Bacillus sp. 05T31 | reverse complement strand
TTGTTGTTTATTTTCATTTACAAGTTCTTCAAACGATCTACGGCGACTTCTTCTCATGCTGCTCACCCTTTCTTCTACGTTTTCTTATTACATAGTATGAGCAAATGAAAAACTCTTTAATCAGATTTGCAAGAAAATTTCATGTTTTGACAAAAAAATCCCATGYGCATATGTTGCACATGGGATTTTTTACACCATCATATTTAAATATTTTTTAATTTCTTCATCCGCATTTACTTTATTTGCTCTATATTCATCCAGCGCTCGTAATACAGAATCGTATTCTTCTACAATGTAGCTCTCTAACTTCAAAATGTCCTCTACACTGTCAATCATAATTCTCGTGTTGCCAATCTCACTTTTCAATGCTGCTTCGCACTTTAAGCTCGTACAAATTTCTCTTACATCGTCTTCCATTTTTTCTGTTAACACATATTTCTTTCGCCCTTTGACCTTTAACCTTATAATTGGGTAAAAAGCTTTTATATCTAAATAACTCCCAACATTCATACAACGAATCCACTCAATATCACGTTTATTTCGTACAAGCATTTCTTTTACCGCTTCAAATACCGCTGTTTCATCAAGTACTTCCTTATTCGCTTTTCTTTTTCCTTCTTCTTCAAATGCTGCACATTTTTGATAAACAGCTGCACATGTAATACAATCGTCAAATGCATTATGAGAACTTAAACGAATTCCAAGCATTCGTTTTAACGTTTCAAGTTTATGATTAGGCGCATGCTTCATATATTTTTTCGCTAAAAACACAGTATCGATAACTTTATTTTTCGGCTCAGGTAGTCCAAGCATATTTACATTACTCTTTAAAAAACGCATGTCAAAAGAAGCATTATGTGCCACGATAATATTTGTATCTAGAAATGCCAAAAACAAAGGCAATATTTCTGCAATTGTTGGTGCGTCTGAAACACGATAATTCGTAATACCTGTTAAACTCGTAATTCGGATCGGAATTGGACGCTCTGGATTCACATACGATACAAATTGATCTACTAGTTCATGATTACGATATTTCACTGCTGCAACTTGAATAATTTTATCATTATAAGGGTTAAATCCTGTTGTTTCAAAATCAATTACAACATAATCTAACGGTAAGGATACATTCCCCACTCCAGACACTCCTTTATCTCTAAACATTTATATTTCTTTTATCATATCACGAAGCTTTCACTACTTGAAAAAGAAAAGGCAGAAATGATTATATTCCATCTCCACCTTTTCACCGTTATTTTAATTTAGCAATCCGTTTCTCCATTTCTTTTTGCGTCATCGGTCCAATGAACTTATCTTGAATTACACCTTTCGTATCTATAAAATACGAAGTTGGGATTGTAATTACTTTATATGCTGTTGTCACATCAATGTTCTTGTCCAATAAAATAGGAAAAGTAATTCCTTTTTCCGTAGCAAAATTCCTTACCTTTTCTTCTCCCCCTCCTTTTTCTGAAGGAGTATAGTTTATAGCTAATATTTCTACGTTTTCTTTATGTTCTTTATAGAAAGCCTCCATATCAGGCATTTCTTGCTGACAAGGCCCACACCACGTTGCCCAAAAGTTTAAAATAACTTTCTTCCCTTTTAAATCAGATAACTTTATATTCGTTCCATCTATCTTTGGTAATTCAAAATCTGGTGCGCTCTTTCCAATTTCAATACCGTTCCTTGCGAAAATCTCTTTCATAGCAGCTTCACTTTTGGCAGGCTTTTCTTGTACTACTTGATCCTCTTTACCAAACTGTTCATAAGCTGCATATCCCGCTAAACAAAGTAACACTACAATAATCGTAAGCTTCCGCCACATTTTATATCACCCTAACGTGTTTATCTTCTTATAACATAATCACAAAAATACTATATACCTTATTTTAGCTTATACGGACAAGCTTGGAAATATTCACAKTCGAAATAGTTAGAAYATTTACGGTTAGGATGAAATWTTTMCCTTTTTATCATATAATTAGAAATAAAATAMAAAACYTGCGAGRTGMTATGTATTTTACAATTACTTATCAACCCTTTTAGCTTTGTTTTCTTCACTTTACCATTACTATGTATTTGTTTTAGCGGCTTGTTATACAAATTCAAATGGGCTGCTATTATTATTTCTTTTACTGTTCCACTTATATTTTTCATTATCRTCTCTARATTKRATATACACATAGCTTTACAAAACTTAGACGCTTGGRTTGTTTATAGTGCTGTTTATTCTTTACTTTCCTACATAATAGCAGTGCTAATACGAAGAAAACCACACATGTAAAACCTTCAAAAAAGGGGGGCTACTTTTATGAATTTATTTGAAAAAATACTATTATATATTCTTAGTTTTATATTTTCCCCAATCGGGATTATCACTTGGATCATCTCGATCTTCAGTAAAGATCCTGAGAAAAAGCAAGTTGGACGTATTTGTCTCTTTATCGCTTTAATCTCCTTTATCCTTTTAGCCGGTCTCGGTATTCTTAGTTTCTTCACGATAACTACCACTACTATACAATAGTTATAGAAAGGATGATTATTTTGGGAGAACATCCTATAAGTAAAGAACTTCGCTATATACGAATATGCTTAGTTGTTTTAGTAATCGTTCTTTTATTTTTCAACGGTGAGAGAGTTGTTGAAATTTCTACAACTCACGATTCCATAGAAAATGTTTCCACCAGTAATATGACACAGATTGGTGAAAATACATTTGCTATTCAAGAATATAATCCATCACTAAGTAGCGAACGTACGGTCAAAATTTTCAAATATAACCCAGATACAAATCAACTTACTTTAGTCAAAGAATTTAGTACTAGCGATCCTGAATCTTATACGTATCAACTTAATAAGACTGAATAAAGATAAGAGCGCTACATAGCTCTTATCTTTTTGTTTGCATCTCTTTGCACAATAAGTTGCAATTTAATAATTCTTTAGGATTCCCACATTCCACAATAATTCCATTCTTCATGACAATAACCCGATCAGCTATCATCGCCCTCTCSACATCATGTGTCGTCACAATTCTCGTTACGTTTTCTCCTAATCCTTCAATCATATTCCAAACAGCTTGTTGATTACTCGGATCCAATCCAGCAGTCGGTTCATCTAAAATAACGATGTTCGGATCTGTTACAATCGCTCGCAGTAATGCAAAACGCTTTCTTTCTCCTCCCGAAAACTCTTCTCCACTTTTGTGCAGTACAGTATGGATCCCTTCCGATAAGTTTTTTAAGATTGGCTTCATATTTACAAGTCCAATACTTTTTTTAAACTGTTTTTCTATGATATCTTCTTGAAAATGTATATTCTCTTTTACTGTCGTCCGAAAAAAACGCGGTTCCTGCCATACAGTAGTCATACGAGCTTTCTTACCGTAATAAGCAACCTTACCACTTGACGGTTTATATAACCCTGTTAATAACTTTAATAGGGTTGTTTTCCCAGCACCACTTTCTCCCACAATGATAATAAGTTCGCCTGGATAAATTTGCAAATCAATATTTTTAATTCTATACTTCCCTTCACCGTTCTCTTGAAATGAAACATTTTTCAACTTCATTCCCATCGCTCTTTCTACATTTCTATCTTCAGCTCGTATATCTAAAAAGCAAAAAACTCGATTTGCCGAAGCAATAGCAACTTGTGTCATCATCAATAAATCACTCGCATAACGAACGGGGAAAAATAACATCTCAATTGTAGCTAATACCGCCACAAGCGAACCGACTTCCATATCCCCTTTTATTATTTTTTTTGCTCCTATAATAAGAACAACTATATATGCTCCTGTTTCTATTACCGTTCCAACTATCCCAATACAATGTTGTATCATCGTCTTCCTTACTTCTGTTTTATAAGATTGTGCCGTCACTCCTTTAAACAAATGAATTGCCCATTTTTCTTTTTGTAAACTACGTAAATCTTGTATACCTTTTACAAACTGTGACATCATCTCTACAACACTTGATTGATTTTTTTGAGCAATACTTGCAATATTTCTTACTTTTYCCCCCATAAKCATTGGAACAATTGCACTTAAAAATAAAAACGGGGTTATCCACCATATGAACTGTACATCGATATGTTGTAGAGCTATGAACGCACCAATAAATTGTGCAATGGCGTGGATGTATTCTATTAATATAGATCCATATAACCTTACCCAATTCGGAATATCAGAAACGACTAATGTTTCTAACTCCCCTTGTTTTACCTTCTCACTTTCTTCAAATGGTAATAAGAAAAAATGACGTAATACATCTATACGCTTCTCTCGTAATATTCGCTGACTTACTTTTGAGCTTACATAATCAAATAACAGATTGTTCACCCACATCAAAAATCGGCTCCCCGCAAACAAAGCAATATATACATACGTAC
>NZ_JBFTMA010000334.1:0-4408 GCF_056396725.1 Bacillus sp. 05T31 | reverse complement strand
ATTTTATACTGACAGGCTTTTTATTCGAATGCCAAAACCAGGTGATGGTAAAGTTGTATATGACGCAATTCAAGCTTCAATACAAGAATTAAAACCTTGGATGGTCTTTGCACAAAAAGAGCAAACAGAGGAAGAAATAGAAGAGAGTATTAGAAAATCGCATATTCAATTTTTGCAGCGTGAAGATTTGAGACTACTAGTTTTTTCGAACGAAACAGGTGAATTTATTGCATCTGCCGGATTACATCGTATTAATTGGGATATACCTCAATTTGAAATCGGGTATTGGATTGATTCAAGGTTTAGTGGAAAGGGCTATATGGTAGAGGCTGCAAAAGGTATAACAGATTATGCTTTCACTGAATTGAAAGCAAACCGCGTAGAAATTCGTTGTGATTCTCTAAATAAGAAGAGTAGAGCGATACCTGAGAAATTAGGATTTAAATTAGAGGGTACTTTAGAAAGCGCGAGTGTTGCGGTGGATGGAAATGGATTAAGGGATATGTGTGTATTTGCAATGACGAGAAATAYATATGAAAAAGAAGAGCTGTAAAGAAACAGCTCTTCTTTTTGTTTATTATGGTACAGGATGTCCATTAGAGCTTTCGAAAAKTGTAAACCATTGTTGGCGGTCTAAATTAACTTTTGTYGCCATTGCAGCCGTTTTTACTCGATCTAATTTACCAGAGCCAACGATTGGCATCATGTTAGCTGGATGAGCGAGTAACCATGCATACATAACAGTATCGATGCTAGTAACACCTAGTTCAGTAGCAACTTTTTGTAAAGTTTCACGTACACGTACGGCGCGTTCTGATTGGCCAGTAAAGATTTCTCCACCAGCAAGAGGTGACCAAATCATTGGATTGATTCGTTTTTCTTGGCATAAATCAATCGTACCTTTTTCAAAATGCTCGATTTGCATCGCAGATACTTCAATTTGATTTGTAATGAGTGGGAAATCTAAATACGAACTTAACATATTAAATTGTGAAGGTAAAAAGTTAGATACACCGAAGTGGCGAACTTTGCCTTCTTGCTTTAAGCGTGAGAACGCTTCTGCCACTTCAGTTGGATCCATAAATGGATCTGGRCGATGGATGAGCAATACATCAATATAATCTGTATGTAAGTTTTGTAATGAATCTTCCGCGCTTTTTATTATATGTTCAGCACTCGTATTGTAGTGAGCAACATATCGCTCTGGAAATTTAGGTGATGGGGGAGCGATTCCACATTTAGTGATGATTTGCATATTTTCGCGTAAGGAAGGCTTTAATTGTAACGCTTCTCCAAACAATCCTTCACACGTATACCCACCATAAATATCAGCGTGATCGAAAGTAGTAATCCCCAAATCCATACAGTCTTCAATAAAAGAAAGTAACTCTTGCTTTGGCATATTCCATTCTGCTAAACGCCAAAAACCTTGAATAATACGAGAAAATTCTAGCGTTTCGGCCATTTGAACTCGTTCCACTATAAGTACCCCCTATATGAATGAATAATATTTTTGAAAAGGCTTTCTTACTACGTATTATTATATAGTTACAGGGTCGTACATACAATAAATATGTTTTGCTACAAAAACGATTTTTTCTATATGCTATAATGTAGAAACATAGAGCTATAAGGAGATGTAAGGGATGATTCCAGTAACAATATTAACTGGTTTTCTTGGATCAGGGAAAACGACATTATTAAATCGAATTTTATCAGAGGATCACGGCAAGAAATTAGCAGTGATTGTAAATGAAATAGGGCAAATTGGTATYGATAATCAATTRATTATGAAYGTTGAAGAAGAAATTATGGAAATGACAAACGGTTGTTTATGCTGTACTGTGCGTGAAGATTTACTTGTTGCTTTAAAACAATTACTGGATGTGAAAGCAGAAGGGAAAATGGACTTTGATGGATTAGTAATTGAAACAACAGGTCTTGCAAATCCAGGTCCGATTATTCAAACTTTCTTTTTAGATCCAGTTATTCAATCTGCATATCAAATTAACGGTGTTGTAACAGTTGTAGATAGCTATCATATACATAAACATTTTGAAAAGGGACTAGAAGCAAAAGAACAAATTGCCTTTGCTGATGTTGTGTTAGTTAATAAATTAGATTTAATTGAAGAAAATGAGAAAGAAAATCTCTTGCATGAACTTCAAGGAATTAACCCGACTGCAAAGTTAATCGAGGCGACTAACTGTGAGGTAGATATTCCATCGTTATTACAAATTCAAACGTTTAAAACGAAAGATACGCTGCAAATTTACCCTCATACAGAACATAACCATCTAGAAGGTGTAAAATCGTTTGTACTACGTGAAGAACGTCCGTTAGATTTACAAAAATTGAATGAGTGGATGTCAGCTGTCGTTCAAGAACTAGGGGAGCATTTATATCGCTACAAAGGAATTTTATCTATTGATGGAGTAGATAAACGTATTGTTTTCCAAGGTGTGCATACGTTATTTGCTGCTTCGTACGATAGAGAGTGGCAAGAGGGCGAAGAGCGAGTAAGCGAAGTAGTTTTCATCGGAAGAGATATTAATAAAGAATGGTTCCAAGAACATTTTGAAGAATGTGTGAAATAAGTCTGCGTAAATCGCAGGCTTATTTTTTATGAGCATTTTAATGAGATAATACTAGATTACAAAAATGAAGTATATAAGGGAAAGAAACTAAAAATAGAAAACATAACATTGATAAATGCATAATAAAAAGCCTGTTTTCACAGGCTTGTATTTTCATCTATAAGTAATTCCATTACAACACCTACAACTGGRCCTTCRTCATCAATATCACCATTTAAACGGAAGCCAAATGACTCATATAGTCCCATTGCGAGTTTGTTGTCAGGATGTAAACTTAAATAAATTATTTTACATTCAAATTTTTCTTGTAAGAATTGAATGAGTATGCGAAGGAAACGTTTTGCGTATCCTTTTCCTTGAAATTGTTGGTCAATCATAAAACGATCTAACCATACACTTTCATGTTTTTGGGAATACCAACCGTACATTGCGTATCCAACGAGTGTTTCTTTGTCATATAAGCCTACTGACGTTCCGTTTTCTTCATATAATGATTCCGCTAAAGAAAACGCATTGATTTCAATAAACTGCTGCTGGTCTTTTGCTACGTCTAAAGCAGCAACTGAACGCCAATTATTTGCTGTTACTTCACAAATGTGAAGATTCATAGTTCCAACTCACCTTCTAAATTAGTATAGCTTACAAGCTAATATGGATAATTCTACTTGTTATTTCGATCAAGTCAAGGATAAATACATAAAAAGGCAGCTGAATGACATATTCAGCTGCCTAGAAAATATAGTTGATTAGTTTGTTGCTTCTTTTAAAGTATTTACGTTTTCTTCCATTAAAGTAAAGTAATCTTTATTGTTCTTAGCATCATCTTCAGAAATAGTAGCAAGGTGATTTAAACGTAAAATTTTTGTGTCAGTTTCTTTTTGAATCACTGATGCTACTTTTGGAGTGGAGAATGTTTCAAATAAAATATATTKTAGACCGTGCTCTTTTACTGTTTTTGTAATGTCAGCMAGCTGYTTTTGAGATGGTTCATCAGATGCTGAAATTCCAGCGATTGGGATTTGTTTTAAACCGTATCGTTGTTCCCAGTAGCCATAAGCTGCGTGTGAAACTAATATTTCTTTCGTTTTTGCATTTGCAACGACAGCTTTAAATTGATCATCTAAATCAGTAAATTTTGTTTGTAGTGCTGCAAAGTTTTTTTCGAACTCTTTTTTATGTTCAGGCTGTAATTCTACAAGTGCATTTTTAATTTTTTCTGCTTGTTTCATCGCAAGAGTAGGATCTATCCAAACGTGTGGGTCTTTATCATGATGATGTTCATCTTCTTTATGACCGTCTCCATGATCGTGCTGCTCTTCTTCAGATGAAGCACGAAGTTCGATATCTTTAGATGCATTTACAGTTTTTACGTTTTCTTTTTTTAATGATTTTTCCATTTTTTCGGCAAATGGTTCTAATTCTGCGCCATTATAAACAAATAAATCGGCTTTCGCAACTTGTACAGTCTGCTTTTGACTCGGTTCAAATGTATGAGAATCCGCACCAGGTGGGTAAATTGTTTCTACATTTACATAATCACCACCGATTTTTTTTGCAAAGTCAGCGAGTGGGAAAATGGTTGTATAAACAGAAAGTTTCCCATCTTTTTTCGCTGCACTATCTTTGTTGTTAGAACATCCAGCAAAGATGAGTGTGAAAATAAGTATAAATGAAAATAGAGCTAATTTTTTAGGCATATAATTCTCCTCTTTTCTTTTTTCTTCTTATATTTTCTCCAAATGTAAGAAGAAAATATCGTTTTAATGCAAAACGGAATAATTACGTTTTAGTTTGCGAACCTAGTATAATAC